>JAGYMF010000050.1 GCA_018400695.1 Bacteroidales bacterium
CGCCGGTGTTTTCAATCAGCAACAACAGCAGCAACTGAGCCAAAAACTCAATGTATTCCAGTACAACAACTCCACCCAGCTCTTCGTCGTCTCTGTTCCTCAAAATAACGGGTACCCTGCTTCCATGCTGGCACAAATGATCGGTGAAAAATGGGGCGTCGGACAGGAGGGAAAGGACAACGGACTGATCGTTCTGATGGATATGGAGGAACGTGAAGTGTTTATATCCACCGGCTACGGACTGGAGGAGTATATTCCGGATGCCATTGCGAAACGGATCGTCGAAAATGAGGTCCTCCCGGCCTTCAGACAAGGTGATTTTTATGGAGGAATTGACAAGGCCACCGACGTGATGATTTCGCTGTTGGAGGGAAAATTCACACCAGACCAGTACAGGGAACAGTCGGCCGGTTCGGATACAGGATCTGCAATCGGCGGAATTCTCTTCCTCTTGCTGATGTTCTTCCTGCTGTTCGGTTCCCGACGGAGGTCGTTTGGTGCCGGTGGAAGGCGCAGCAGTCTGCCCTTCTGGATCGCCCTGGGAATGTTATCGGGATCGCGCCACAGCGGCGGCAGCTTTGGCAATTTCTCTTCCGGAAGCGGCAGTTTCGGAGGTGGATTTGGCGGCTTTACCGGTGGCGGGGGTGGCTCCTTTGGTGGCGGTGGCGCAGGTGGAAGCTGGTAGATAAGAACTAATCAGATCTGCTATGATTCCCATAAAAAATGTCGTATTCACCCTCGCCATCCACTTCTCCCTTGTCACCCTCTCCGCCCAGTCATCCACCCTTACCCTGCTTTTTGCGGGTGATATCATGGGCCACGACACTCAGATCGCGTCGGCCCGGGCCATGGGCAACGGCAACTACGATTACCGTTCAGACTTCGACCTGATCCAATCCCACATCTCCCGGGCCGATATTGCCATCGGAAACCTGGAGGTTACCTTTGCCGGTGCGCCCTACAAAGGGTATCCTGCCTTCTCAAGTCCTGACGCACTGGCCGGAGCACTGAAAAGTGCAGGGTTTGATATCCTGGTGAATGCCAACAACCATGCCCTCGACAGGGGACGGTCAGGGCTTGAGCGTACGCTGCAGGTGATCGACTCGGCAGGATTGGTGCAGACCGGGGTTTTTAAGAATCCGGCTGAAAGAGCGGTTCGTTATCCGCTGATCGTGGAGAAAAAGGGGATCAGGCTGGCACTGTTGAACTATACATACGGAACCAACGGAATCAGGATAACACCACCCAACATTGTCAACACAATCGATACGGCATTGATCAGGACGGACCTGCAAAAAGCGGCGACGGCGGCGCCTGACTTCACGGTTGTGCTGATGCACTGGGGAGCGGAGTACCAGCGAACTGAAAACAGTGTGCAGCAGGAGCTGGCATCGTTTCTCTTCGCAAATGGTGCAGATGCCATTATCGGTTCCCACCCCCATGTGGTGCAACCAATACGTGAATATTCGCATGGCCGGCTGGTGGTGTACTCCCTTGGCAACATGATCAGCAACCAGCGGAAACGGTATACCGATGGGGGAATCCTGTTCGGGATGACACTGGAAAAGAGCGACTCCACGCGCATCACCAGTTACGATTACCTGCCGGTATGGGTGCACAAGGCACAGACAGAGAAGGGAACAGATTTCAGGCTTGTTCCCGCCGCAACGGATTCAACGCTCTGGGAGGAGATGAATATCACACCGGAAGATGGCTCCGCCATGCAACTGTTCCTGGAAGATACCAGGAACAATCTTGAGGAAATACCGGAAAGAGTGCCTTATTAAGCCGCGCTATTTGGCTGGTTCGACATCCATGATCTGGTCATCGACCAGTATCCTGCCGCAATATTCACAGACAATGATCTTTCTGCGTGAAGCAATATCGAGCTGTCTTTGTGGTGGAATTTTATTATAGCATCCACCGCATGCATCGCGTTCCACCTGCACAACAGCAAGCCCGTTACGCGCATTGCTCCGGATCTTGTTGTAGGCTGACTGAAGTCTTTCGTCAAGGATCGCTTTAATACTTTCTGCCTTTGCTTCCAGCTGCTCCTCTTCCCGCTTCGTTTCAGAAATGATATCATTCAGCTCCTTCTTCTTTGCATCCAGGTCACCAGTCCGTTCATTCAGCAGCTTGGTCGACTCATCGATGACCTCTGCTTTCTCAGCAATCTGGGCTGTGAACTCATTGATCCGCTTTTCGCAAAGCTCCATCTCAAGTGTCTGGAATTCGATCTCTTTTGAAAGCGAATCATACTCCCGGTTGTTCCTGACATTGTTCTGCTGCTCTTCGTATTTCTTGATCAGTTCAAGTGAGTGGCTGATCTCCGCCTTCTTGCCGCTGATTGATTTCTCCAGAACATTGATATCTTCCTGGTATTTTGCCACCCTTGTCTGCAGCCCTTCGATCTCATCTTCCAGGTCCTCCACTTCCAGTGGCAGTTCACCCCTGAGAATTCTGATCTTGTCTATGGAAGTTCCCACTTGCTGCAGCTCATAAAGTGCGCGAAGTTTTTCGGCAATTGTCATCTCTTTGCTCCCGGCATCCGTTTTCTTGTTGGCCATTAACTAAGGTATTTGATTGGATTTGTATTTATTTCCGATAATCGGACTGCAAATTTAGGGAAATTTTTAATAAGTAAATCATAAATTATCTCCCGCGTATATTGTTCACTCTCAAAATGTCCGATATCCGCCACTACGATCTTCCCTTCAGCATCAAAAAACTGATGGTATTTAAAGTCACCACTCACAAACACATCCGCCTTCTCAGCGATTGCTTTTCGCAGAAGGGAGCTGCCGGCACCGCCGCACACGGCCACTTTTTTCACCTGTTTACCAAGAAGAACAGAATGTTTGATCACGCCGGTTCTGAATTTTTCCTTCAGCAACCGGAGAAATGCTGTTTCGCTCATTGGCATTTCCAGTTCGCCGATCATGCCCATGCCGGTCTGCGGATTCTTATTGTCGAGCGTGTAGATATCATAGGCCACCTCCTCGTAGGGGTGTGCCTGCAACATCGCGGTGATCACCCGTCCTTTTTCATGTTCGGGGAAGACCGTTTCGATGCGTACTTCAGGCTCCACATGGTGTACCCCCTTCTCACCGGCAAATGGATTGGCATCCTCCCCTCCGCGGAAGGTCCCCTCCCCATTGCTGTTAAAACTACAGCTGTCGTATTTTCCAATCACACCTGCTCCACCGTTAAAAAGGGCCTGGCGGACCTTCTCGGCATGGGCAGAGGGAACATAAACCACCAGCTTCTTCAGCATACCGGCGACCGGGGCCAGGATCCTGGTTTTTTGCAGGCCAATCACCCCGCACATCCTTTCACTCACCCCTTCACGCACCGCATCGAGGTTTGTATGGGCGGCGTATACGGCGATATCGTTCTTAATCGCTTTCAACAGCACCCGCTCCGTCATATTCCTGCCGGTGACCGATGTAATACCTCCGAAGATGAGCGGATGGTGGGCGATCACCAGGTTATACTTCAGCCTAATTGCCTCATCAATAACCTCTTCCGTAACATCCAGTGTAATGAGTGCGCCGGTAACCTCCATGGAGTGGTCTCCCACCTGCAGACCGGAATTATCGTATGACTCCTGGTACATCAGCGGCGCCAGCCTTTCAATACAGGCTGTTATCTCTCTAAGTCTCATAAGATTTTTGATTTACAGATCATTCCATCGATTCCTTCACGACCAGCAGTTGCTGCCTGATCTCTTCGAGGGATTTGAGGATTTCAAATTTATACTCCTCGTCACCCTTGTTATCCTTCATCTTCTGCCTGGCGCCCTTGAGGGTCATGCCCCGCTCCTTCACCAGGTTGTATATGATATGAAAATTATCAATGTCCTTTTGTGTGAACAGCCTGTTGCCCTTTTTATTCTTCTTGGGTTTGATGATATCAAACTCCTTTTCCCAGTAGCGGATCAGGGAAGTATTCACCTCAAACATCGCTGCAACTTCACCAATGGTGTAATACAATTTCTCAACTTTCGTCTCTTTGTAGGGCATTACATTCTGTTCTGATTCAAAAACAATACAAATTAGTAAAAATCGTTCAGGTAATCAACGATTATTTGCCTAAACAATAGAGATAACCGTTTCTGGACGCAATATAAATACGTCCCTGCCATATAAATGGGGTAGATTCCACCACCCAGGGCTTCCGGTCGAGCAGTTCAAATTCTCCATCAACCCCATAGGAGAAGAGGGATAACCCACCATAACCGCATGCCACCAGGCGGTTCTCCGTAAAGAGTGGTGTGGAGATGGACACCCCCGTCTTATATTTGAATACCAGTTCCGGTGAAGGCAGCATTGTTTTTCCGTCAAACCCCACCACGCTGTCATTGCTAAGCCTGTCATGCCGCACCACATACAGGTGTCCGTCGATCGCCATACAGGCAGCCAACCGTGCGTCATTATAATTATCAGACACCGCCACGGAGCCGATCACCCCGCCTTCCCAGCTCACCTCTTCAGATTCGACATTTTCTGTAGGAAGAAACCATACCACAGCCTCTTCCGGAGGTTTCGAAGGGTCCAGTTTAAGCACCCCGCCCCGTCCGCCGATATACTGTTTCTCCACCGATACCAGCAAACAGCTGTCGGCCGTCACCACCGGCGATCCATCCATATCCGCCCCGGTATAGAAGTCCCAGGTCAGCGCATTCCTGTCCATATCATACCCCCACACATGGCCCGATCCTGAAGAGACATAGATCATTCGTCCGAGCATCGCAGGCGATGCCTCGGTGACCACGTTATACTTATGTTTCGTCACATCCTCCGGCTTATACAGCAAGTGCTGGTCGAACACCACCGGGTAACGGAATGTTCCATCGTCACGGGCCGTACCGGGATCCGGATCGAAGATGGTGAAAAAAGAATTCTCCAGTCCGATATAGGCGGTATCGCGATATACGATCGCAGAGGCGTCCACATCCCGGCTGTAGCTTTGGGTATGTTTCACATTGTGTCTCCACAGCTCTTCTCCGGTCATATAGGAGATTGCCCTGTAGCTGAAGACAGTATCAGCATCGAGAAAATGGTGGATCCCCAGCCTGCTTCCCTGGAGGATGACCCACCGTTTTTCAGGGTCTTTCTCATCAGCATTGAACCAGAGCGTACCGGTCCCCTTGACCACATCGTCGAACCGGTATTGCCATACCAGTTCACCGGTAGCGGCATTGATCTTTTTCAGGTGATGGTCGTACGCACCCTGCAGCAGGTATAGTTCACCGTTTTCGCGTGTAAACAGCGGCTGACCGGTCCAGCCGGCGCCTTCCCATTCGCGGCTTCCGGTCTTTCTTCCAATCACGGTAATGCCTTTGCCCAGGTAGTGTTTCCATACCACCCCAAGGGTATCCGGGGCGTTCTCCCCGTAGTAGTTCCGTTGCCAGTTTCCCAGGAAGGTCTGGTTAAGGATCTCCACCTGCGGCATCACCTGCGACGCCGGCAGCTGAAGACTGTCCGCCGAAGTTTCCTCCACCTGCGGCACCGCCGGCATCAGACTGTCATCTGCGATCTCCCCTACCGGCTGTCCGCCGGCTGCGGTACACACTGCAATCAGCACTGCGATCAGCACTGCCACAGGCAGCACACCTCTACCTTTTATAGAGCCTTCCATCGTTATCAATTACCAGTTCATTGTCCGGAAAATCAGCTGCACTCAGCTCCTGCAGCTTTGTTACAGCGCGGTTATGCGGATCAATCCGCGGTCCCCCGGCACCGGGTTGATACACCGGTATTACCTGTCCACCGAGAAACCTCCCCTCCCCGTCGGTCTGCACCTTCACAATCGGCGCAATACCATTGGGTCCGCTCAGGTTGAAACGCCTGTACGTACAGAAATTTCCAAGGCTGTAACAGATCAGCCGGTCCTTGTACAGTTCCATGGCTCTGGTCACGTGCGGACCATGACCGAATACCACATCAGCACCGGCATCCACTACGGCATGTGCCAGTTTGCAGACATTGCCCCGGTTATAGCCCAGATAGGTTTCGTCGGTACAGGGGGTATGCTCAAAGTCCCGTCCCTCTGCGCCACCGTGAAAGGAGACAATTACGATATCGCAGACAGAATCAAGTCCTGCCACGATTCGTGCTGCCCCGGCATAATCTTTAAGGTCCACCGTTCCGATATTGGGAGCAAAGGCCGCAAACCCGATGGTGCGTCCACCAGCCTCAAAGATAACGGAAGGTCTGCTCAGAAATCCCGCGAAGGGAACGCCCGCATCATCCAGCAGCTTCGCCGTGCTTATCCGTCCCTCGACGCCAAAATCGTTCACGTGGTTATTGGCCACACTGAGCAGGTTGTACCCCGCCTCCAGGATACAGTCAAGATAGGCATCGGGCATCCGGAAGACATAGCACACCTCCGGATCCTTACAGTTTTTGGCGGTCCCGCCCTCCTTATTAAACACCCCTTCCAGGTTACCGAAGGTCACATCGGCAGACTGCAGCACGCTGGTCACCGGTGCAAAAAGGCTGTTGCAATCGTTCTCCGGAGGCAGGTACCTGTCGTCCGGGAAATTACTCCCCGGCATGATATCTCCCGTACCGATAATTGTCAGCGTATCGGCAAAAAACGCTGTACTATCTGCTATCGCTGCTGCAGAAACTCCCTGCTCCTCAACTACCGGAATCCCCGTGGAATCTGATCCCGCCGCTACAGGCGCATCGCTTTCTTCCGCGGTAAGGGTTTCAGGCTGAAGGGTATCTGGAAAAGATTGAAGGGTGTCGACAGCAGAGATGATGGTATCCGGAAGAGGCTGAAGGGTATTGGAGCTACCGGAATCAGCAAGCGCTGTTTCTGCAGCAATAAGTCTCGTGCCGGAAATCACCGTGGTAGTATCTGCAGGAAGGCTTTCATATCCGGTGGGTGTATGCCGCGGGGCAAAACAGGCCGTAAGCAGCAGTAGTAAAGAAGGAATGAGGAACCTGGCGATTTTCAGCATAGTCAATGGATATCGAACGATGGGTCAGCCTTTGCCAGGAGGCTGATCATCCTGTCATACTCTTCCGGTGAAAGGTCGTTTGCGTAATAGTTGATGGGGTTCACCGGTTTATTGTTCACCCACACCTCGTAATGGAGGTGTGACCGGGTAGAGAGCCCGGTATTTCCCACCAGTCCGATCACCTCGCCCCGTTTCACCTTTTGTCCGGGCTCCACGAGAATCTTGTAGCAGTGGGCGTACAATGTCCTGTATCCGAATCCGTGGTCGATCAGTATCTTCTTTCCATACCCCCCCGTGGTGTAGTGCGCCTGGATCACCGTACCATCGGCAGTAGCATAGATATTTGTCCCCCTGGGAGCGGTAAGGTCGATTCCATTGTGCGGACGGTAGGTTTTGAGGATGGGGTGCATCCGCATTCCAAATGCAGAACCAAACCGTATCAACTCATTAAGACTCAGGGGCTGAATAGACGGTTTTGCGGCCATTCGCTGCTCCTTGGTACGTGCCAGGGAGATCACTTCATCAAATGATTTGGACTGGATAACGAGCTGACGGGAGATCTTATCCATATTCATCCATGCATCTGTGAGCAGCGCACCTTCGGGTTTTTCGGCCAGCTCACTGTAGCGCTGCACACCCCCTGTACCAGCTGTCCGCTTGGTAACAGGTACCGGGTCCACCTCAAAGAACACCCTGTAAAGCTGGTCATCATTATAGGCAATCCTTTCAAGGAATTCACTGTAGGAATGCATGTCACGGTTAAGCAGCTGCAGTTCGTATGTCAGCTGTTGCTGATGGGCAAGCAGTTTTTTCAGTTTCGGGCTCTGCACGACATCTTCACTAATCCGGAAGATCATCAGGAACAGGATGGTTACCAGGAGGGAAAATTTTCCAAAGCTGAACACCCGCAACTTTGCAGAGTTTTCGATCTCCTCATAATGAAGTGTTTCAGGGTTAAAAACAAATTTTGCCATCGCAGACGCAATTTAAGAAAATACCCGTTTAATCAAAAGACTGTCCCGAATTTTTAGAGATCAGGATCATTTTATCATATGCATCGGGGGTCAGCTCCAAAAAGAAAAAATTAACCGGATTCGCCGGTTCCCCACCAAAGAGCACCTCGTAATGCAGGTGTGGTCCTGCTGAAAGCCCGGTATTGCCGACAGTACCGATAATCTCCCCCCGTTCGACCCTTCGTCCCTTCCATACCTCAATATCGTTCAGATGGGAATAGACCGATTTGAAACCGTACCCGTGGTCGATCACGACCTGGTTTCCCGACCCCCTCCTTGATCTCACGGCCCTCTCCACTGTTCCTGTGCCGGTGGCAAAAACCGGTGTACCGACGGGTGCGGTATAATCCATTCCCTGGTGGAACTTCATGATCTCGTATATGGGATGCATCCTGTATCCATAGCCGGAGGCGGTCCGTGCAAGATCTTCGTTCTCAATGGGCTGAATGGCCGGTACATGATACAACATCTCTGCTTTGTCCTCGCTCCTGATCCTGAGAATATCGTAATCAAGTCTCTCGCGCCGGATTTTATTCAGCAGGGAGTCAAGCCGCATGGCATTGAACATTACAATCTGCCTGTCAGTTAACGCCTTTAGGTGCTCATAGGGGGTCATGCCGACACCGCCGATATTGGACTGGGCCGGTTCTGTTTCGAAAATAAGCCGGAAGATGTTCTCATCGGTCTCCCTGATCTCACGGAATACCGTATCGACAGTTGCCTTGCGCTCCTGAAGCAGCTGGTACTGGCGTTGCAGCTCTTCGTTTTCACTTCGCACCATCCGCTCCCTGGGGCTGTCGAACAGGGCGATAAACACAATATTTAACAGGAACGCGATAAAAACTGCTGCGAAGACATAGGACAAGACACGCCACAAGCGAACCCGGAAACTGTTCTCGAGTTTATCGAAATTGATTCTATCAGGATCAAACTTGTACTTTGGATTCACCGCAAATATTTTGGGTGAAAGTAATAAAAAATCGGTAGAAGTATAAAAGGAATTACTGTCCGGAAGCTCTTTTTGCGATCAGGTCGTACTCCCCGGGGGTAAGATTTTCAAAATAGTGGTGCATCGGATTAATGGCCCTGTTGTTGTACCTGACTTCGTAATGGAGGTGGGGTCCTGTAGACCGTCCGGAGCTGCCCAGGGTACCGATTACCTCTCCACGCTTTACCTGCGCTCCCTGCTTCACCATGATATCCTGCAGATGTGCATAGCGGGTGGTATATCCGTAGCCATGATCGATCAGCACCTCCTTGCCGTAGCCGTGCCTGTTGTATTCAGCAATTTTCACCTGTCCGTCGCCGGTAGCATGAATCTCCATTCCTGCCCGACCTGCTATATCGATACCATTATGCAACCTGCGTGTTCTGGTAAAGGGATCGGTGCGGTAGCCAAAAGATGACGTGAGCCATGTCCGGTTGGCGGGTGAAATGGGATTAATAAGCGGCTTGCATGCCAGCAGCTGGTTATGGTGGATCGCCGCCTCCTCAAGGTCATTAAACGAACTTGACTGGATCCTGGCTTTCATCAGTACCTTATCCATCTTGTCGTATGCGTCGACCACCACGTTGGGATCGGCGATCGATTGCAGGGAGGTGTACATTACTGCACCACCTGTACCCGCTTCACGGATGGAATAAGGCAGTGGGTCCATCCCGAAGATCGAGCGGTAGAGGCGGTCATCCTTTCTCCTGAACTCAGCCAGCAGTTGTTCATCCTGCCTTAGCTCACTGCTAAGAGCGTCATATTCCGAGCGTAGCTGTTCGTTCTTCTTTTCATGATACACCAACCGGGGCGATTTGGCGTGCTGGTCATAAAGCGCCCGCATCCCCACGGCTGTTCCAACCAGCAAAATAAGCACTACAACACCCACTGCAAGCTGTTTTCCAGCGGGCAGCACTGCTTCTTCATACCGAAGGGTTTCGGGATTTATCCGGTATTTTCTACTAAACATTGCTCTCATTCACACCCTAAAAGTAAAAAATGGAGCGTAATATCCCAATTATTCGGGGAAAAAATTATTTTTGCGCACCTGTTCTGCCGTGTTTGAGAGTCCTTCCGGCTTTTAATTGTAACTTGCAGGATACGATTATTTTTATAACCAATAACAGATCCGATACCTATGAATTCCAAAGAGATACGCAGTTCATTCCTCAATTTTTTCAAAGAAAAGGGCCACAAGATTGTACCATCGGCACCGATGATCATAAAAAATGATCCTACCCTTATGTTCACCAATGCGGGGATGAACCAGTTCAAGGACTATTTTCTCGGCAATGCCACACCCGATCAAAGGCGTGTTGCTGACACCCAGAAGTGCCTGCGCGTCACCGGAAAGCACAACGACCTTGAAGAGGTGGGCCACGATACCTACCACCATACCATGTTCGAGATGCTGGGAAACTGGTCGTTCGGTGACTATTTCAAGAAGGAGGCGATCGGCTGGGCCTGGGAATTCCTTACCGAGGTGGTGAAGCTTGACAGGGAGCGGTTTTACGTGACTGTTTTTGAGGGGGACAGTGACGACGGACTGGAACGGGATATGGAGGCGTTTGAACTGTGGCAGCAGCACCTGCCGGCGGAACGCATCCTGGACGGGTCCAAAAAAGATAATTTCTGGGAGATGGGAACGACCGGTCCGTGCGGACCTTGTTCCGAGATCCATGTCGACCTGCGGAGGGATGCAGAACGAGCAGAAATTCCGGGAGCTACGCTTGTCAACAGGAACCACCCGCTGGTCATTGAGATCTGGAACCTGGTATTTATACAATATAACAGGAAAACGGGCGGCAAACTGGAGAACCTGCCGGAGAATCATGTCGACACCGGGATGGGGTTTGAGAGGCTCTGCATGGCCCTCCAGTCGAAGGAATCCAACTATGACACCGACGTGTTCAGTCCAGTGATCGGGAAGATCGCGGAGCTGACAGCCATCCGGTACGGTGACTCAGAAAAGAGCGATATCGCCATGCGGGTTATTGCTGACCACCTCAGGGCAATTGCATTTTCCATTGCCGAGGGCCAGTTGCCGTCAAACAACAAGGCAGGGTACGTAATCAGAAGAATCCTGCGCAGGGCGATCAGGTATGGGTACACCTACCTGAACCAGGACAATCCCTTTATTTACAAGGTACTCCCCGCACTGATCAGTGTGCTGGGCGACACCTTCACCGAGCTGAAGTCGCAACAGGAGCTTATCGGAAAGGTGATCTTCGAAGAGGAGCAATCCTTTCTCAACACGCTGGAGAACGGTATCAGGAGGCTGGGACAGATGACCGGGACGATGGCTTCCGGGGGAAACAATGTACTCGACGGGAAACTGGCTTTCGAGCTGTACGATACCTATGGTTTTCCGGTCGATCTCACGGAACTGATCCTCCGGGAGCAGGGACTTAGTGTGGACCACGAAGGTTTTCTGCGCGAGATGGAGCAACAAAAGAAGCGGTCAAAAAATGCCGCTGCCACAGAGAAATCCGACTGGACCGTATTGCTGGACGATGACAGGGAGGAGTTCACCGGGTACGACTATACCGCCAATGAGGTACGGATCACACGCTACAGGGAGGTGAAGAGCAAAGGGGACAGCCACTACCAGCTGGTGTTCAATGTCACCCCTTTCTATGCTGAAAGCGGGGGCCAGGTCGGTGATCAGGGAGTGCTGGTGAACGAAAATGAGCAGATCAATATCAGAGATACACGCAAGGAGAACGAGCTGATCATCCACATCGCTGAAAAACTGCCGAAAGATCCCACTGCACTGTTTACTGCCAGGGTTAACGAGTCGGAGCGCACGCAGACTGCCGGGAACCATACCGCCACACACCTGGTGCACTATGCCCTCAGGAAGGTGCTGGGAGAACATGTTGAACAGAAAGGGTCGCTGGTCGGTCCGGAGATGTTCCGGTTCGACTTCTCCCATTTTCAGAAAGTCACCGGGGAGGAGATCAGGCAGGTAGAGAAGATGGTGAACCGAATGATCCGCGAAAACATCCCCCTTGAGGAGCGAAGGGCTGTTCCCCTGAACGAAGCACAGAATATGGGAGCCATGTCTCTGTTCGGGGAAAAATACGGCGACATGGTCAGGGTCATCCGCTTCGGCGACTCCGTCGAACTGTGCGGAGGCATCCATGCCCGCTCCACAGGTCAGCTCGGCTTTTTCAAGATCATGAAGGAATCTTCTATCGCCGCCGGTATCAGGAGGATTGAAGCGGTAACCGGTGTAGAGGCGGAAAAATACATCTACAACCAGATTGACAAGCTGACACAGATCTCTGAGCACCTGGAAAAACACTCCAATATTGTCGATGCAATCAAGAAGATCGTTTCCGAACACAACGAGCTGAACAAGGAGGTCGTGATGTTCAAGAAAGATGCCATCGCATCTGCCACCAGGACCATGGTGAAGAAAGCTGAAAAGCTGGGAGAT
>JAGYMF010000051.1 GCA_018400695.1 Bacteroidales bacterium
GTGGCGAAGTTTTGTGTGCGCACTCCTTTTCCTGTTCCTTCCCTTATTCGGCGTGATGGCACAAACCGCCGATCTGAAAGAGAATTTCCTGGAGGCGGAAGCCTATTTCCTTTTCGAAGAGTACAATGAAGCGCTGCCGCTTTACCTGCGGATCCACAGGGCCGACCCGGAAAATGACCATGTCAATTACAAGATCGGAATCTGTTACCTGAACGATCCCTACCAGAAGGAGCAATCGATCCCTTACCTGCTGAAGGCCTGCAAAAATACCAATCCCGATTTCAAGGAGAACAAATACAAGGAGCGGACAGCACCTCCCGAGGCGTATTATTATTTGGGAAACGCCTACCTGGTGAATGACAGCATTGACAAGGCAAAGGAGACCTATGAATATTTTCTGGAGATCGCTGATGAAGACATTTATGACCTTGAGCTGGTCAGGGAGCAGATCAGAACCTGTGAACGGGCACGCGATCTGAAGAGGAAACCGGTAGATTACGACCGGAGAAACCTCTCAGAAATGTTCAACACCCGGTTTGCAGATATTAATCCCATTGTATCGGGAAACGGGAACAGGCTTGTTTATGTTTCAAAACAGCAGTTCTACGATGCCACCTTCTTCGCAGAAAAGACCAATGGCGAATGGCAGCCGCCCAGGAACATCATCCCGGAACTGGGCGTCGACGGGGATGTGTATCCCACCTGTTTGTCGTGGGACGGCAACACGATGCTGATTTACCGGAACGACGACTTCATCGGCAACCTGTATGTCAGCCACTACAGAAACGGGCAGTGGACGGATATGGTTAAGCTGGGTGAAAATATCAATACAAAATACTGGGAATCACACGGCTGTTTAACCAAAGATGGTAACACGATGTATTTCACCAGCAACCGGAAGGGCGGGTACGGGGCCCTGGACATTTACAGATCAGAGAAACAGGAGGATGGCAGCTGGGGAGTCCCCGTGAACCTCGGGGAGACGATCAACAGCCGTTATAATGAAGAGACACCCTTTATCACCGAAAATGGAAAGAGGCTGTACTTCAGCAGCTACGGCCATTACGGGATGGGGGGATACGATGTCTTTTACGCGGACCGGGATGAGGACGGGGAATGGGGTACACCCATCAACATCGGACACCCGGTCAACACCACAGATGATGATCTCTTCTTCCACCCTGTGAACAACGGCGACAATGCCCTGTTCTCACAGTATATAGAAGAAGGAGGCTTTGGCCGGCATGACATCTATTACCTCGATGTCTATTCCGATAATAATCCGCGCATGTATATGATCGCCGGGTCGATCGGCTCCAGCAGGGGGCGGGTGGTCGCGGAGGACAGTGTACATATCTTCCTGGTTGACCGGGAGACGGGAGATACTGTTCAGATGACAACGCCCGACCTGGCTGAGCAGCGTTTTGAACTGGAGGCACCAAAGGGCTTCTATGACCTGCTGGTAACCAGTCCGGAATACGATGAGCGGAGAAGGCAGATCACCATTGATGACTCTACCGATAAAGCAGGAATTGATCTTTCAGGCGAACTGAACCTGGAGGCTGTAGCCCCCATGGTTTATACCGGTGAACGCAGCAAAATTGAGATCCGGGATACGGTCTTAACCGCCAGGGCAGGAAAAACGACAGAGGTCAATATGACGCTGCCTCCGGGATCGGTGCTGATCGTCGAGCACCTGCTCGACAGCCAGGTGGTCTCCCGGGATACAATCGTGATCACCGAAGAAGATTTTACCTATGAAGTGAAGCCCGGAAAGGGAACCAATATCCTGAACTTTATCCTGACCGACGAAAAGGGTGACATCAGCCTCAGGCAGGTGGTGATCGAAGGAACAGGGATTTTTGGCAGACCGGGAAAGGAGGATGGCGCTGGTGAGGAGGATGGCGCTGGTGAGGAGGATGGCGCTGGTGAGGAGGATGATCAGGCTTCTGGAATGGAAGAAGCGTTGGCAGATGATGGTGCAGATGATGGTGCAGAAAGGATAATACAGGAGGTGGCAGAAGAGGACGGGGAGGCCCGTGAGACGACGGATGGAATGGAAGACGACGATACGGCAAATAAAACAGTTAAAAAAATGAACGAGCTGCTCTCCCATGCCAGCGGGGAGCTGTATGACTATCTTTTGCAACTGGACCTGGAAACGCATGGAATCTCCACCCCAGCCGATCTGCTTACCCACCTGACCGGTAAGGCAGGGGAAGCGTTCCAGCCGGAAGCACTGATCGCTGTGCTTTCTGAAATGACAGGTGACACCTCAGCGGAACACTTCATTGCTTACCTGGAAGCGCATGGCTCAAAGAAGATAAGGAGGATTCTGCGCCGCCTGGATACCGACAAAGAGGGCATTGTTACCATCGAAGATCTCATCAGTTACCTGGCTCGTCACGCTACCGAACTGGGCATGAGTGAAGAGGAGCTGCAACAATGGGCACTGGAGATGCTGGCTGACTTCACACTTGCACGTTTTGCGGAAAAGGATGCTGCGAGGCAGCTGGAAGAAGACCAGGCGAAGCAACTGAAAGAAGAACAGGCAAGACAGCGGGAAAGGCATGCAAGGAAGCAGGAAGATTCGAAGCGGCGGCTACTGACAGGCGGGTTGTTGTTCACAGGACTCCTGTTGATCATCATCTTGATATTCCGAAGAAGGAGGGAGAAGGAGAAGAATGAAGGGAATCTAACCAGTTGATTATTTAAAGGATAATGCGCTTATTTCGAAAAATCTATCAAGCAGTTTTTCCTTTGAACTTATAATTAAATTCTTAAATTTGTGTATCAGACACTTCTAAAAAGCCTGCAATGAAAAGAATTTATTCTCTATTTCCGCTGCTCACGCTCTTTGTGATGCTGAACGCACAATATGATCCCAAAGAAAATTTCTATGATGCAGAGTTCTTTTTTGCAGAAGAAGATTATTCGGAAGCGCTCTACAGCTTTACCAAAGTCTATAACGACGGGTATGCCGACAATGCCAATATCAACTACAGGATAGGGGTTTGCATGCTGAATATCGAAGGGAGAAAAAAGGAGGCGATCCCCTACCTGGAGAAAGCATCTGCCAGCATCACGGAGAAATACAGGGAGGGGAATTTCAAGGAGGAACAGGCGCCGCCCGACGTTTGGCTGAACCTGGGAAATGCCTACAGGATTGATCACCAGTTCGACAAAGCCATTGAGAGCTACAACACCTACCTGGATTATTTTGACGAGGAAACTGAAACAACCATCTATGCAAGGCTGCAAATCACTGCCTGCGAAAAATGGAAATCCACTGACGGTGAGAAGGTCCCCTATGAAACAGGGACACTGGGACAGATCAACAGGATCAGGGCGCCAATCTATAACCCTGTTGTATCGGGTGACCTGAAGACCCTTTCGTTCATGGGGCAACAGAAATTTTACAACGGCGTGTACGTCTCCCGAAATGAAGAGGGCAAATGGACCAAGCCCTACAACATCACCCCCTCCATACAGTCAGACGGCAACCAGGACGTCGTCGCACTGTCGCACGATGGCAATGCGATGCTGCTGGCATGGTATAGTGATTTTGACAGTGATATCTGGATAAGCAGGTACGCTGACGAACGCTGGCACCGGTCAGAGCCACTCGACAAACCAATCAACTCCAAGTACTACGAATCCCATGCCGCATTCACACCTGACGAAAACACCATCTACTTTACCAGCAACAGGAGAGAGTCACTCGGTGGAATGGATATCTTCAAATGCGTGAAGAACGAAGATGGCAGCTGGGGCGAACTGATACTGCTTGGAGAGACCATCAACACACCGCTGAACGAGGAAAATCCGTTCGTCAGTCCCGACGGTAAGAAATTGTACTTCAGTTCACAGGGACAAGCCGGCGGACTCGGAGGATTTGATATCTACTGTGCTGATATTCATGCTGACGGCACACTGGGCATGCCCGTACACCTGGATTATCCGCTGAATACTGCAGATGATGACTTTGCCTTCATGCCGAGGTTCGTTGAAAACGAAGATTACCTCACCATTTATGCGCGGGGAGAGGAAGACCAGGTGGATCTTTTCCGTTTTGAGATCATTCCTGAGTCAGCACAGCCCATCGCGCTGGCATTTCAACAAGCTGAAGAGACGACAGAAGAGGTGATTGAAGAAGTAACAGAGACAGCTGAAGAGATCGCTGAAGTAACCGAAGAGGTTACAGAAGTCGTGGAAGAGGTAGCTGAAGAGGTTGTGGAGGAGGCTCCGGAAACATATATGATCAGGCCCGTCTTCTTCGATTTTGACAGTTTCAGTCTCACCTCCGCAGCCCTGAAAAAGCTGGACGAGCTCGCTGAAATTATGCAGCGTTACCCGAACATCCACATCGAAGTTATTGGCCATACCGATGCTGTAGGTACGCGTGATTACAACTTCATCCTGGCGCAGAAGCGTGCAAAGGCTGTGGCAGATCATCTGGTATCCCTCGGTGTTGAAGAGGATCGGCTGAAAACTGAAAGCAAGGGTGAGACAGAACATGTGGCATGCAACCGCACCCCCGATGACAGGGATGCTCCCAGGGGAAGGGCACTCAACCGCCGCGTTCATTTCCGGGCATCCGTACCGGGCGGAATCATCCAAATCGCAGCAAAGAAAATTGAGGTTCCGGAGGAGCTTCAGATCAAATAATATCTCTTTATGAAACATTCCTCTCTTCTCCTGGTCTCATTCCTGTGCGCAGGCTTACTGCTCCCGGTCAGCACTTTCTCGCAGGACGAAACACCGGAGGAGCTGTTTGAAGACGGGGATTTCTTTTTTGCCAGGGAGGAATATGAAGAGGCCGCCTACCTCTACCGGCAGCTGGTTACTGCCGAGCCTGAAAACCACAATGCCCATTACAAGCTGGGAATGGCCTACCTGAACATTGAAGCCCAGGAGGCTTATTCCATCGACCATTTCCTGAAGGCCACGGAGAACACCTCCCTGAAGTACAGAAAAAACTACTACCCGGAAAAAAATGCGCCGCACCACACCTGGTTCTACCTCGGTGATGCTTACCGGATCACCAACCAGCTCGACAAAGCGTTGGAAGCCTACCAGGAATTTAAGGAGGTTGACAGATTTGAACGGCATTACAATGAGCGGATCACCAATGAGCAGATCAAAGCAGTGGAGCGGGCAAAGATCATTCAGGATGCGCCGTTGGATCTCTACAAATCCTGTTTCGAGGAGCCATTGAACAGTACACAAAAAGAGTACAGTGCCGTGATCTCAGCCAACGAAAGGGTAATGGTATGGCTCAACAGCCAGAAATTTTATGAAGCCATCCTCATGAGCGTCAAGCAGGACGGCAAATGGTCAAACCCCATCAACATCACACCACAGGTAGGATCTGACGGTGATTTGATCCCTACAGGCTTGTCAGCCGACGGAACAGAGCTGCTCATGGTAAGACTGGATGAGCTGGATAACGACATCTATTACAGTCGCTATGACGGCACCTTCTGGACCAGGGCTGAACCGGTACGGGGAGACCTCAACTCAAATTTTACAGAGGACCATGCCTCTTTTCATCCCGACGGCAATCAGATCTACCTGTCAAGCGACCGGAGGGGTACCATGGGCGGACTGGACATCTGGATCTCCACGAAACGTGATGACGGCACCTGGTCTGACCCGGTAAATGCCGGTCCCATGATCAACACGGAAAATGATGAAACGTCGGCCTACGTCACGCCCGACAGCAAGAAGATGCTCTTTGCCTCCAAAGGACATTTCAACATGGGGGGATACGACATCTTCGTAAGCGACATCCTGGATGACGGCACCTTCAGCTATACATACAATATCGGTTATCCCATCAACAATACCGGTGACAATACCTATTTTATCCCTGTGAAAGACGGAAACACGGGACTCTATACCATGCGTCATGAAGAGGGGATCGGCGACCGGGATATCTGGTACATTGAGATCGTCCCCCACGAAGCAGCTGTTGCCAAAGCCCTTACCAGGCTCAGTGAAGAAGATTTTACTATTTCGGTGACTGACCAGGAAACAGGTGAAAAGATCACCCTCGATTATGATGCGGTCAATGACAAGATCACCATACGGTCGAAAACCGGCAAAGAATACCAGGTGGTCTATTCAAAAGAGCAAGATGACGAATAACATCCTTCATGGACAGCAGGTTTTCCTGCGTGCACTGGAGCCGGAAGACCTTGAAATGCTTTACAAATGGGAGAACGATACAGAGATCTGGAATGTCTCAGAGACCCTCTCCCCCATCTCCCGCTTTATCCTCAAACGGTACCTGGAGAATGTCCACAAGGACATTTTTGCCACCAGGCAACTCAGGCTGGTCGTGCAGCTGACCGGTACTGATAAGGCGGTAGGCACAATTGATCTTTTCGATTTTGACCAGTTCCATAAGCGTGCCGGCATTGGCATCCTGATTGCTGAAAAGGATGAACGCAGAAAAGGCTATGCCGAAGAGGCCCTGCAGATCCTGGTACGGTACTGCCGGGAAATACTCAAGATCCACCAGCTATACTGCACCATCTCTTCAGAAAACCAATCCAGTACCGACCTGTTCATGAAAGTTGGATTCAACATCACGGGCACCAGGAAAGAGTGGATCTGGAATGGAACAAGCTACCTGGACGAGCATTTCCTGCAGATGATCCTCTGATCCCGCCAGTCAGGGCTGCCTTCACCAGGTATTTTACCGCCGGATGACACATGCATTGTGCAGCATGCCATTGCCTTTAAATCAGGCTGCCGTAATGCGGGATCTCATCCATGAATTCCACCTTGCCGCTTGCAAAATCCACCCGGCAGCAATAGTGTTTCATCCCGTTTGTAACCATCAGGTAACTCACCCTGAAGACCACATTGTACCTGGCTACCTGGTCAAATACCGCCTGTGAAATCTTCACCGAGGGGGACTTGCATTCCACCAAAACCACCGGCTGCCGTTCCCTGTTAAACACCAGGATATCACAGCGCTTCGACATCTTGTTCAGCTTCAGTGCATGCTCTGTAGCCATCAGCGTGGCCGGGAACCCGCGCTCTTCGATAAGAAACCTTGCAAAATGCTGTCTGACATGCTCCTCGGGGGTGTAAACCAGGTACCTGGACCTGAACGGATCAAATACCAGGATCCTGTCCGACTCCTCTTTCGTCTTTAAATCATATTCCGGCAAGTTCAGTTTTTGCATAAATGCTGTTATCTTTATGAGGTCGTTCGCAACGATCCGAAATTAAGCTAATCTTGTATGAAAACAAAAAATGAGATCACAAGTAACTGGCTCCCCCGCTACACAGGGAACAAGATGGAGGATTTCGGTCAGTATATCCTGCTGACAAACTTTCACAATTACCTGGACATCTTTTGTGAGGAGATGAACACCTCCATTGTTGATCCCCATGCCAACATGCCCTGCGCAAATGCAGCATCCATTACCATGATCAATTTTGGCATGGGCAGCGCCAATGCAGCCACCATCGTCGACCTCCTGTCAGCGATCGGCCCCAAAGCCGCACTCTTCCTGGGGAAATGCGGAGGACTTAAACGAAAAAATCAGCTGGGCGATCTGATTCTCCCCATCGCAGCGATCCGTGGTGAAGGAACGTCTGACGATTACATGCCTCCCCTGGTACCCGCCCTGCCAGCCTTCAACCTGCAGCGTGCCGTCTCCACCACCATCCGTAACCACGGACAGGATTACTGGACAGGCACGGTATTCACAACCAACCGGAGGGTATGGGAGCACGATGAGAACTTCAAGGAGCACCTCCGCGTCACCCGCAGCATGGCCATCGATATGGAAACCGCCACCCTCTTCACCGTCGGATTCGCGAACGGGATCCCGATGGGTTCCCTGCTGCTGGTATCCGACCAGCCGATGATCTCCTCCGGTGTGAAGACCACGAAGAGCGACAAGATGGTAACGAAAAAGTTTGCAGAGAAGCATGTGAGCATAGGGATCGACTCACTGATCGAGCTACGGGATCAGGGCGAATCAGTTAAACACCTCAGGTTCGAATAGATGGAACTGAAAACCTTTGAAAAAATCCTGTCCGACCTCAGGAAAAAACAGTACGCCCCGGTCTATTTCCTGACGGGTGATGAACCCTATTATATCGACCAGGTCTCAGATTACATCCAGGAAAACGTGCTTGATGAAGCGGAGAAAACCTTTAACCAGACCATTCTCTATGGCAAGGATACCGATGCTGTCTCGGTGATGAACGCAGCAAAACGGTTTCCGATGATGTCCAGTCACCAGGTGGTGATTGTGAAGGAGGCACAGGAAATGGGCAGTATAGACGACCTGCAGCATTATATTGAAAACCCACTGAAATCGACACTGCTGGTGCTGAACTACAAATACAAGAAACCAGACAGGCGGAAGAAGGTTTTCAAATCACTGTTGCAGCATAGTGTCTACCTGGAAAGCAAAAAGATGTACGACAACCAGGTACCTGCCTGGATCTCCGGCTATGTTGCCTCGAAAAACTGTACCATCGAACCCAAGGCCTCCATCCTCCTGGTCGAATTCCTCGGAAGCGACCTCTCGAAAATCGCCAACGAATTAGACAAGCTGATCATTTCCCTCGGGGAAGAGAAGAAGCAGATCACCTCCGGGCTGATAGAGCGAAACATCGGGATCAGCAAAGATTTTAATAATTTTGAGCTGCAGAATGCCCTGGGGAAACGCGATGTGGTTAGCGCCAACAGGATCATCAATTATTTCGCCGATAACCAGAAGAGTCACCCCCTGGTGCTCACCATCAACACCCTCTACACCTATTTCTCAAAGATCCTCATCTACTACTGGATCAAAGACAAATCGCGTGACAACCTGGCAGAGAAGCTGGGCGTCAGACCTTTTTTTGTCAAAGACTACGTAGAGGCAGCCAGGAACTACAACGCCAACCAGGTGATCCGCATTATTGCCCTGCTGCGGGAGTACGACCTGAAATCAAAGGGGTACAAAGGGACTGTAATCTCCCCGGGGGACCTGCTGAAAGAACTGATCTTTAAAATACTTCACTGAGCCATGCCAATTTCCCATGTGTCACATAACAAAACCATCACCTGGTTTTCAAATACAACACTATGAACAAGGCGGTATTCCTGGACAGGGACGGTGTGATCAACCATCCAAAGCGACATTATTACGTCTACCGAAAAGAGGATTTCATCATCAACAAAGGGGTTGTGGAAGCCCTGCAGCAGCTCCAGGAGAAGGACTTCCTCCTGTTCGTGATCACCAACCAGGGAGGCATCAGCAAGGGCAAGTATACCCGCGATGATGTGGAGCAGGTGCATGCCTTCATGGAGAAGGAGCTCGGCCGTCACGGCATCTTTTTTTCAGCGATATACTATTGTCCGCACCACCCGAAGCATGAACGCTGCCTCTGCCGGAAACCGGAACCCCTGATGCTCGAGAAGGCCATGGCGCAGTTCGATGTGGATGCAACCCAGTCATGGTTCATCGGAGATAAGCAGACAGACGTTGAAGCAGGAAAACGGGCCGGGGTCAACACCCTGAAAATCCGCCGGAACAAGAACCTGCGTAAGGTCATTAAAGATATAGGCTGAAGGCCCGGTCGGACGGCCGCAGGTGGGACAGGTACGGTTGGGTGCGTATGGGTGCGTATGGGTGCGACAAGATGCGGATAAACAGCTGGACCCCCGGAAGCCCTGCGTTAGTTCAGGCCCGGATCGTCAGGAAAGTTGGCCCACGCCTTGTACTTGGCATCCAGCCCTGTCAGCGTATCGGTCCAGAACTCAGAAGCCCCACCCTTCATCACCAGCTCGGGGGAGATCTCCCCCACCAGCCAGGCGTTCTTCTCCAGCTCATCTTCCAGCTGCTTTTCCGACCAACCGGAATAGCCCAGGAAGAAACGAAGATTCTGCTGTGTGGCAACTCCTGCGAGAACCTGTGCCTTCATCATCTCAAAATCACCACCCCAGAAGATTCCATCCTTTACATGAACACTTTCAGGGATTTCATCACCCAACGTATGAAGGTAGTGGACAGTGTTGGTGCTTACGGGACCTCCCAGTGAAATGGAAAAATCCACCTGTGGAAACTCATTGATCACATCTGCCACCTTCATATCCAGGGCCTTGTTGAGTACGAAACCCAGGGAGCCCTTCTCACCGTGCTCAGTAAGATATACCACAGAACGCCTGAAGTACTGGTCACTCAGAAAGGGTTCAGAGATCAATACGCGGCCTGCCTCAGCAACTTTATCGTTGGCAATATGGAAAAAATCGATGTTCAACCCCATTTTGGTCTACTTTGTATATGCAATTTAAATGAAATTTAACTTTTATAAAAATTTTCATCCGCCATTTACTGGTCCCCGCAGACCGGTGCTCTCTCTATCATAACGCAAGAAAGTTCAACATATTTTAGTTATCTTGCAGATCAAATTTTAAACTGTTGCATGACTGAAAAGAAGATTAGAGAGCCCTCCCTATTGCAGGCACTGATCCCCATCTTCTTACTGATCACACTGTTAACCCTTAACGTGGTCCACTTCGGCGACCACACCCTCGATGGCGCCAACCAGTTCGCACTGATCCTCGCTGCCGCCGTGGCCGGCATTATCGCCGTTGCCCTGGGAAACAAATGGACAGACATCCGGCAAAGCATTGTCAAAAGCATCAGCTCCGCCATGCCGTCAATCCTTATCCTGCTGCTCATCGGCTCCCTGGCTGGAACCTGGATGCTCAGCGGGGTTGTTCCGACACTGATCTATTATGGACTTAAGATCTTTCATCCCAGCATCTTCCTGTTTGCAAGTGTGATCATTGGCGGCGTGGTCTCCCTCGCCACCGGCAGCTCCTGGTCAACCATCGCCACCATGGGCATTGCGCTGATCGGCATCGGGAAAACATTGGGCATCAGTGAAGGAGTTGTGGCCGGCGCTGTGATCTCCGGTGCCTATTTTGGTGACAAAATGTCGCCCCTCAGCGACACCACCAACCTTGCTCCGGCCATGGCCGGAACAGACCTCTTCACCCATATCAGGTATATGACCATCACGACAGTCCCCGCCATGACGCTCACACTGATCATCTTCCTGGTGATCGGCTTTACCTACAATTTTGATTCAGGGATCAGCGATATCGAAACGGTACTTAACACCATCGACAACCGCTTTTTCGTCTCCCCATGGCTGATGCTCGTTCCTGCCTCCCTCATCTTTGTAATTGTCAAGAAGGTACCTCCCCTGCCGTCGCTCCTGTTCGGCTCGCTCATGGGAGGGATCTTCGCCATCATCTTTCAGCCCCACCTGATCCGCGAAGTAGGAACGATGCTGGATCCTGGCACACAGACATTTTTCAAAGCGTCCTACCTTGCCGTGATGCAATCGGTCTTTGGACCCCTCTCAATCACTACAAGCAATGAAATGGTCAATGAACTGCTTTCCACCGGTGGCATGGAGGGGATGCTCAACACCATCTGGCTGATCCTCTCTGCGATGGTTTTTGGCGGTACCATGGAATCTGCCGGCATGCTGAAAAAGATCACCCGTTCGGTGATCAGGTATGCCAACAGCACCGGCTCACTGGTGGCCACCACCATCGGTACCAGCGTCTTTTTCAATATCACCGCCTCCGATCAGTACATCAGTATCGTGGTACCCGGACGGATGTTTGCGGATACATACAGGGAACGGGGACTGAAACCTGAGGTGCTCAGTCGAACGCTGGAAGACGGGGGAACGATCACCTCAGTACTGATCCCATGGAACACCTGCGGCGCCACACAATCAAGAGTGCTGGGCGTTCCAACGATTGAATACATCCCCTTCGCATTTTTCAATATCCTGAGCCCGCTGTTCAGCATCCTCTTTGCTTCGATCAACTATAAAATCAGGAAGTTCTCCGATGATGATCCCCCCGGAAAAGTAATCTCAGAAGATGAGAGAAAAGACTATTAAGCGGAGTTGAGAGTTTAGAGAGTTGAGAGTTTAGAGAGTTGAGAGTTTAGAGAGTTGAGAGTTTAGAGAGTTGAGAGTTTAGAGAGTTGAGAGTTTAGGGGGAGTTGAGAGTTTAGAGAGTTGAGAGTTTAGAGAGATGAGAGTTTAGAGAGATGTATACAAGACAACTGTTTTCTGAGGCTG
>JAGYMF010000052.1 GCA_018400695.1 Bacteroidales bacterium
TCCTGCCATGGTGCTCCGTCGCTGCAGTTGATATTGATGAACCCGTCTTCATCCATATTGTCACCTGATTTGGGAAATTCCTTGTACGCTTTCCCTGCGGCGCCAATCTTTAGCATGCCTTCAAAAGCGCTTTCAGCAGGTTCAAAATATTCGACGGTAAGTGTATTTCCTGGAAAATCGGCGATCATCAGCGACTGCCTGGCATTGTTGTTTCTTTCGGTGAAGGCTCCGTAGAGCTCTGTCTGCTCGTCGTTATAGATAAACAATTTGGCACCATCCGGCAGTTTATACCTGCTGAAGAAGAGCTGGATTGAATGTGCATTTTGTGCCTCGAACCGGTATCTCCATATTGTTCCGTTCGCTTCATGTACCGGGGTCGAAACGCCTTCAGCCCTGACATCCAGGTCGATCTCTTCAAAAACAGAATACCTGTTGGGGATGGCTTCCCGCCGGTCTTCCGCTTCCAGGGCTTTGATATCGATGGGCTGCAGTGTTTTTTTCGGAATGGCGGTGCTGCTCTTCAGGTAGGAATTCCTGAAGCTGTGTGGTATGCCGGGTTCTGCGATCTGTCCAAAAACAGCGATAGGGAAGGAAAGTATTGCCAGCAGCATGCTGAAGCTGAACATGTTTGTTTTCATGGTTTGATGTTTCCGGGATTACGGTCGTAAATCTGTTTTGTTTGAAGCATAAAAGTTAGCAATCTCTTTGAAGTTAGCAGCTGGTATTTCAGTTTTTTTTTGCATTGCGATCAATGTATTTCTGGTCCGGATGGGTTTATTGTTGTTTTTTTCCGGGGGAAGGGATGCGTTCCCGTCTCTTCGTATAATGTACGGAGTCGCCCCATTCACCGTAACCGATCTCTGCATCAGCAAGCTGCATGCGTGCATCCAGGCATCCGGTGCACTGATCCGGATCTTCATCTGCGCAGGGTTTGTTTTCATAGAGGGCATAATCATTTCTGAACAGTCCCGGGGTTACATTGGGCATGATGATGTTGGCCCCGGTTCTGACCGCCTTCTCCCGGCCCATCGGATCGATTGCCTGGAGTGCTGTTGCTGCGGCGATGTTGATATCTTTCATCAGGATGCGCAGGACAGCGATCATGTTGAGTGCAAGGTCGAACCGTTCCCGGATGGGAAGGAGTATATCCCTGTGCGCATACAAGGGTGTATCCGGATGTTCAATATAGGGCCCCATCCCCACCATGTCCACGTCAAAATCCTGCATAAACAACAGGTCACCTGCCAGGTGATCAATGGATTGATACGGCAAACCGATCATAACACCAGTTCCTGCCTGGTACCCAAGTTCCTGCAGGGTGCGGAGGCATTCATACCGGGTATCGAAATCATGGTGTTCGTCTTCCGGATGGATTTTCCGGAACAGTTCCCTGTTGGAGGATTCGATCCGGAGGAGGTACCTGTGCGCCCCGGCATTCATCCACCGGGCATAGGTCTCGCGCGATTGTTCACCCAGCGACAGCGTGATGCCCAGGCTGTTGTCGGATAGTTTCTTGATCTCCCTGCAGAGCCGTTCGATGCGTGTTGTAAAGGCCGGGGAGGCGATCTCACCCCCCTGGATCACCACAGACCCGTAATTGTTTTCATAGGAGAAGCGGGCAGCTTCGAGGATCTCTGCGTCATCCAGGTTGTATCGCGCCACGGACCGGTTTCCTTTCCTGATACCGCAGTAGTAGCAGTTTTTTGAACAGATATTGGAAAATTCGATCAGTCCCCTGAAATAGACCTTGCTGCCCACATGCTCCTGCCTGATCTTCGCAGCATGTTCGTACAGCAGGTTCCGGTCCTCGCCGGTAGCCGACAGCATGTTAACCAGGTCCTGCCTGTCAAATTGCACTTTCTTCAGTGTTTCCCTGATTTCCATGCTACAGATAATTGGTTTGTGTTTGGTCTTTATGTAAAAAAGGGGCGATGGCCCTGTCGTAGATCCCCTGCATATAGGCGATAGCCATGCCGTAATTTGTTACCGGAATACCCGCCTCAATGGCCGGCCGGAGTCTGTTGATAAGTTGTTTTCGTGTGATCATGCAGCCTCCGCATTGTATTACGATGCTGTAGTCGGTAATCTTTCCGGGGATTGAGTCCAGTCCGCTGACCACTTCAAAACTCAGATCCACCCCACTGAACTGTGTCAGCCAGCGTGGAATTTTCACACGGCCGATATCGTCGCACGACACATGGTGGGTGCACGATTCGAGGATCAGTACTTTATCGCCGTTTTTCAGTGCTGAAAGTGCGGATGTACCCCGCAGGTAGTTGTCGAAATCGCCTTTGTACCGGGCAAGCACCATGCTGAAGCTGGTGAGTGGGATCTCCGGCGGTACGGAGGCATCGGCCTTCAGGAACACCTGGCTGTCGCATATCGCGAGGGCAGGCCGGGGCTGAAGGCGTTTAAGGAGGGTGTCGATCTCCCGCTCCTTGGCCACCACGGCAATGGCATCGTTGTCGAGGATATCCCTGATGGCCTGTACCTGGGGAAGGATCAGCCGTCCTTCCGGCGCTTCATCATCGATCGGGGTGATAAGCAGTACGAGGTCGCCCTGGCTGATGAGGTCACCTACCAGTGACTTCTTCATGTAAGCCGTTTCGGGAATGTGTTTCCTGATAAGTCCGATTACCTGCTCCTTGTTGGAGGGATCTACAGAGGAATATTCAACCACGTTTCCACCCCCAGTCTCCGGTAGTTGGTCAGTCAGCCCTTTCTCCATCGGTGCCAGATCACTTTTGTTGTGGATGACGATCCAGGGCACGTCCCACCGTTTCAGCTCGGTGAGCAATTGTTCTTCAGGAGTTCCAAACTGATTGGATGTCAGTACGATGATCGCGAGGTCGATCTTTTTGATGGTATCACGTGTTTTGCCGGCACGTTTTTCTCCCAGCTCCCCGAAATCGTCCATCCCTGCGGTATCGATCATCACCACCGGACCGATACCGGGGATCTCAATGGATTTTTTCACGGGATCGGTGGTGGTACCGGGTACATCAGAGACAATGGCGACCTCCTGTCCGGTGAGCGAGTTGATGAGTGAGCTCTTGCCATTGTTTCTTCTCCCAAAGATTCCGATATGTGGTTTTGCATTGCTCCCTTTCACGACAGTGTCTCGTTAAATTCTTTCAGATCATTGATGGTGAACCCTTTTTTCAGCAGGTATTCGGCCGTTATAATTTTTTTTAGTTTTTCGGGGGCCATGGTGCCCAGGGCTGCATTGGCGTCAAAAATGTCAAGGTCGTTTGCAGCCATGTACCTGGCCAGCTCTGCAGCCTTATGATAGCCGGTAAGCGGGGAGATGGCTGTTGTTATTGCCGGACTGCGGAACAGGCGGGCTGAAGCAATCTCTTCATTGATTTTTAATCCGCCGAGAAGGTGTTGGGTGAGCGACCGGTTCATGGAGGTCAGCAGTTTAAGCGACCGGATCATGGCATGTCCGATTGAAGGAAGGCAGGCATTCAGCTCCAGGTTTCCCTGTCCGGCCAGGGAGGTAATAAGCTGGTCGTTGCTGTATATTTCGTGTGCTGCCGAGATGACAAATTCAGGGATTACCGGGTTGACCTTGCCCGGCATGATGGAGCTGCCTGCCTGTCTCTCGGGCAGTACAACCTCTTTTTTCTCTTTCAGTCCTGACGAGAGCAGCCGCAGGTCGCTGACAATTTTCTCCAGGTTAACTGCATGGGCCTTCAGGATGGCATGCACCTCAACGAGGGTGTCCTGGTTGGCGGTGATATCAGACAGGTTTTCACCCTGCGACAGCGGCAGTCCGGTGATCCTGCGGAGCTGGCTGACCACCTCCATGATGTAGTACCGGGGAATAGAGATACCGGTGCCGGTTGCTCCACCACCCAGGTTCACCTGCCTGATACGTTCTGAGGCCTTCGACATCCTCCACCAGTCACGCGACAACGCATCGTTATACGTGCTGAAAAGCTGTCCGTACGTACCGGGAACAGCTTCTTGCAGCTGTGTGAAGCTGACCCGCAGTGCGCTACGGTATCGTTTTTCAAGCTTCTCTGTCTCTTTTCGCGTGCTGTTAACGGCATTTTCCAGGGTTTGCAGCAGCTCCATTACCGTTACCTTCAGGGCGGTGGGGATAACATCGTTGGTTGACTGGTAGATATTGGCGGTTTCGGTAGGATCGATCACACTGTAATCTCCTGGTTTTTTATTTAAGATCAGCAGTGCCCTGTTGGCAATGATTTCGTTGATATTCATATTGATACTCGTTCCGGCACCTCCCTGTATTGCAGGAACGATGAAGTGGCTGAAATGGTCGCCTGCTGCAACTTCTGTGGCTGCGGTGATGAGCGCGTTCAGCTGTGCAAGTGAAGGAAGCCTCAGTGCCGGCAGAAGATCGGGATGTTCTTTTTCCATGGCGGTGCGGAACATGACGACCGTGTTGTAACAGGCCTTTTTGACCTTGCCGGTGGCACGGTACCAATCGTGATCGAACGTGGTTTTATCGGGAAAGTTCTCAGCAGCGCGCATGGAGTGGATGCCATACAGGGCATCATCCGGTAGCTGCCGTTCCCCTAAAAAGTCCTTCTCCGTTCTCATTGGCGGGTGTTTGCTGCAAAAATACTTCTAAAAAGGGGAGGAACAAAATGTTTAACTTTCATCGATCGATCACCGGCCAGTCAACCTCTCCGCGGTGGAAGGCGAACATCATCTCCATCTGCTCCCTGGTATTCCGCGGGGTCGACAGGGGGGGCAGGTTTTCCAGTGGGAAAAAACCGGCTTCGGAAGTTTCATATCCTGTATCGATATTGCTGTTCAGAGGCTTACATTCAATAAAGAGCTTATAGATATAGAGGATATCGGGTGGATGGTTGTGGCATTTCTTGTCCAGCACAGCCAGCAGCTTCACCGGTTCTACCTTCATTCCTGCCTCTTCGGCGGTCTCTTTCACAGCCACCTCTGCAGGCGTGAAGCCCACCTCGGCCCATCCGCCAGGGAGTGACCAGCACCCGTCGGCATTCTCCTTTACCATCAGGATCTCATGTTGTTTATTGAAAACGACCGCGCGCACGTCAACCTTCGGTGTTCTGTAACCGTTTTTCTCAGCAATGGCGGTGCTGATTGTGGTGATCTCATTATTTGTTGCCACCGCGATCATCTCTGTGGCGATCTGTTCCAGTTCCTGGTAGCGGTCCATGTCGTAGTCGGAAGGGGCATAGTGCTGACCGGTTTCTGCCAGTGCCTGAATACGTTTAGCCAGGTTTAGAAGCCTGGATGAAGGATTTGTCATTGTATCATTTTTGATTCACTGAAATATCTGCTGTTCCATCTGTAAAAAGCGTTCGTTTGCCGATTGTATTTGATTGAAAGTCTCCACTTGTCAAAAGTACTTCTATGCCGGTTGTTTTTTTCAGAAGCCCTCCTTATTCATAGCAGCCTCCAAAATATGCACCATTCGAAAAAAGTGTCGGGCGAAAAAGTCGCATGAAATTACACAATTAGTTCGAAAGTGACAGGTGAAAACATGGATTTTGATGTGTCAGTGGCAGGAAGGCACCGGGGCGCCAATGTGAATTCTTTCCAAATTATTACAAATTGTTTTGAAAGATAAATTAAATCTTCATATTTGTAATCAAACTGATAATTATGGAATCAATTTCTCATTTTTACTTGTGGTGGTGGCACAGCCATTAACTGGGGTAAGCTTGGGAAATTCTGGACAGGATATATGAGGCCCCGGCAGATCCCGGGGCTTTTTTGCTGTATGCAGTTTAAGGAGGAGGCAGGGTGATGCTGTTCGGAACAGGAAGGATCACATAAACATACAGAATAATAAATTAAAACGAAAAACAATGGAATCTTCGACTGAAACAAAACCCGGATTTTACGGGGAGTATGGCGGTGCATTTGTTCCGCCGGTGCTGGAGCCGAATCTAAACCGGCTGGCTGAAAATTTTTTCAAGCTGAAAAATGATCCGGCTTTTCTGAAAGAGTATGAATATTACCTGAAATATTATGTTGGACGTCCGTCGCCGCTCTTCCTGGCCGAACGCTTGTCGGCAGAGGTTGGGAGTAAGATCTACCTGAAGCGCGAGGATTTGAACCATACAGGAGCACACAAGATCAACAATACTGTAGGACAGCTGCTTATGGCCAAACATATGGGTGCCAAAGAGGTCATTGCAGAAACCGGTGCCGGACAGCATGGTGTGGCAACTGCAACAGCTGCGGCCCTGTTTGGAATTCCGTGCAAGGTTTTCATGGGTGCGGTGGATATTGAGCGACAGGCGATGAATGTGAGTCGCATGAAACTGCTGGGCGCTGAGGTGCTGCCTGCAACGCAGGGTTCGCAAACCCTGGCCGATGCGGTGGATGCCGCACTGGGCTATTTTATAGAGCAGCCTGAATCGTTCTATTGCCTTGGTTCGCAGGTTGGACCACATCCCTATCCCAATATCGTTGGTTTTTTTCAGAGCGTCATTGGTAAAGAGGCCAGGGAGCAGTTTTTAGAGGCTGAAGGACGGTTACCCGACAGTATCTTTGCTTGTGTGGGCGGCGGTTCTAACGCTATCGGGTTGTTCCAGGGATTTCTGGACGACTCCTCTGTAGCCATTCATGGTGCCGAAGGGGGTGGTGAGGGCATGTTGCCGAAGACCGCTGCAACATTGAGTTTTGGAAAACAGGGTGTGTTTCAGGGTACCTATTCATATTGCCTGGTAAATGCAGAAGGTCAGCCTGCACAGTCCTGGTCGATCGCAGCAGGACTGGACTACCCGGGGATCAGTCCGCAGCATGCCAGCCTGAAGGACTCTGGCCGTGCACAGTATCATGTTGTAACGGATACGGAGGCGATTGCTGCTTTCCGTCTGCTGTCAAAACTTGAAGGGATCATTCCGGCCGTCGAATCTTCACATGCCATTGCACTGGCCATGAAGCTGATGAAGGGCAAGAAAGATGAAGTAGCCCTCATCAACCTGTCAGGCAGGGGAGATAAGGACGTGGAACGAGAATTGGAGGATTATTAGTCAGGCCAGGTATTTTCATCGTTCTCGCCAGGGGGGATTTCATCTTATTGTAACACTTTTCTTACCTTTGTCTTTTCTTTAAAAGACAAACAGATGGCGAATGAACTGAAGGGAAGAAAGCGTCTTCCGCACTGGATGAAGATGCAGATGCCAGGCGGTAAGCACTATATGCAGGTAAAGGATGTGGTAGAGCGGAACAAGCTCCATACCATCTGCACCAGTGGCAACTGTCCCAATATTGGCGAGTGCTGGGCCGACGGAACAGCAACATTTATGATTCTGGGTGATATATGCACCCGTGCCTGTAAATTCTGTGCCGTACATACCGGTCGTCCGCTTCCGCCCGATGCTGACGAGCCTTACCGTCTTGCTGATTCCATCAGAAAGATGGGGATCCGTCATGCAGTAATCACCTCGGTAGATAGGGATGATCTGGATGATAAGGGGGCGGGATTCTGGGCAGAGACCATCCGGATTCTTAAAAAGGCGTTGCCGGAGCTGACCATGGAGACGTTGATACCTGACATGGACGGACGGGAGGAGCTGGTCAGCCAGATTATTGAAGCAGGGCCTGAAGTGATATCTCATAACCTTGAGACGGTTAGGAGATTAACACCGCAGATCCGGTCGCGGGCAAAATATGATACCAGTCTGAAGGTCATCCGCCAGATCAGTGGATCTGCACTTGTTTCCAAGTCGGGGATCATGCTGGGGTTGGGTGAAAGGGAGGAGGAGGTGTTACAGACGATGGACGATCTGCTGGAGGTAGGTTGTGAGGTGATGACCATCGGGCAGTACCTGCAGCCGACCATGGAACATTTGACAGTGGAGGAATACGTTGAACCGGAGAAATTTTCGGAGTATAAAAAGATTGCGCTGGCGAAAGGTTTTCGGCATGTGGAGAGCAGTCCGCTGGTCCGCTCATCTTACCATGCAGAGAAGCACATCCGGAGATAACGGATAAGCAGGAAGTGATTTATTACAGATGGTTTACGGAAGCATCCATGAAGATGATATCTGCTTTCTTTTGTGTATGGAAATGACTGCTACAGGGCTTGGATAACGCAGCTATTGACGGTGATGAAACGTTGAGTGCATACCCCGGTTCTTATTCGCAATAAATAGAATTTTACAGAGATGAATGAAGTCGTATACAGGGACCTTGGAGCCATGGATTACAAAGAGGCATGGGATTACCAGGAGGAGTTGTTTAACCGTTGGATGGAGTATAAGCGGAAGGGATCAGCAGGTGATCCACCCGATCAGTACCTGTTGTTTGTTGAGCATCCCCATGTATATACACTTGGTAAAAGTGGTGATGAAAAGAATATGCTGATCCATAAGGATTTCCTTAAGAAGATTAATGCTACATACTACAAGATCAACAGGGGTGGAGACATCACCTATCATGGCCCCGGACAAATTGTCGGCTACCCGATACTGGATCTGGAGTCACAAAGGATGGGGCTGAAGGATTATATTCACTTCATGGAGCATTCTATTATTGAGTTGTGCAGGCGGTATGGCATTGGGGCGACCCACTCCGAAGAGGCCACGGGAGTGTGGCTTGATGTAAATCATCCACACAAAGCCCGTAAGATATGTGCCATCGGAGTCCGTTCCAGCCGGTATGTTACCATGCATGGTTTTGCTTTTAATGTAAACACTGACCTTAATTACTTTACCTACATCAATCCGTGTGGTTTCCAGGAGAAGGGGGTTACCTCCATGGAGAAGGAGCTGGGAGAGAAGCCTGACTATGATAAGGTGAAAACTGAGTTAAAAGAGATTCTTATGGAGGGACTTGAAAAGCAGCGGACACCTCTTTAGTATTCTTCAAGCATGGAAAGCAACATTAATGCTTCCTTCCTGTCTGTACCGCAAACGGCAGGATCTGCTTTGAACAGGTCACATACGGCCGGTCTTCCGGGATCGTTATAGATGGCGCAACTGTAATCATTCTTTAGATGAATACAGCGTGTTCCTGCAGGTTTTCCATCGGGCATTCCTGGGATAGCTGAACTGATGGAGGGTGCAATACAGCAGGCTCCACAGCCTTTTCTACATTCCATATGCTGCTCTTTTAATTCAAAAGTAGGAACATAATTGGTAAAGACAACTTCCTTACGAATAAATTCTTATCCGTTTATGGTTTGAATCTCCCGGATGGATCAGGTATTGGAGACTGTAACTATTTCGATTCAGGAAGGTATTAGAAATTTATGAATGTTTCCGGCGACCCTTCTGCCGCTTGCAATCGCATTTACGACCAGGCTTGCGCCGGTGGTGGCATCCCCGGCAGCGAAAACATTGTTGATGCTGGACTGGTGGTTGGTGTTTACCGAAATATTCATTCTTTCTGTAAGTTCCAGTCCCAGGTCATTTACCAGTCCATCCAGCACCGGATGAACAAATCCCATTGCCAGCAGTACGAGGTCGGCCTGCAGGGTTTCGCGTGTACCCGGCACCGATCTCATGGAGTGTGTTCCGTTTTCTATGACCCATTCTACCTGTTCGATATCTGCCGATACCACCTGTTGCCCTGAGCTGTTGAACTGAATAGTGGAGATGTTCCAGCGGCGCTCGCATCCCTCCTGGTGGGATGTGGTGTTCTTCAGGATCTTGCCATAGTAGGGCCACGGATTGTTTTGTGCTCTTTTCTCAGGTGGCTTGGGAAGGATCTCGATCTGTGTTACACTTTTCGCTTTCTGGCGGATGGATGTACCCACACAGTCGGAACCCGTGTCTCCACCTCCGATTACCAGAACATGGCGGTCTTTCGCTGAGATTTTAGCCCCATCCTGAATCTCCTGTCCGTCGACCAGTCGGTTCTGTTGGGTGAGGAAGTCCATGGCAAAATGTACACCGTCAAGACCGCGTCCGGGAACTGGAAGGTCACGAGGCTGCATGGCTCCGATGGTAAGGCAGACCGCATCGAATGAGTTAATTAACTCCTTGGTTGAGATGTCTTTACCGATCTCTATGCTGCATTTTACTTCAACACCTTCCTCAGTCATCAGGCGGATGCGCCTGTCGATGGTACATTTGTTCAGTTTGAAGTCAGGAATCCCGTACCTGAGTAATCCTCCGGGTTTCTCATCCTTTTCAAACAGGGTAACAGTATGTCCGGCCTTGTTAAGCAGGTCGGCAGCCGCCATTCCTGCAGGGCCGGATCCGATCACAGCCACTGTTTTTCCTGTTCGCCGGGTTGGTGGTTGCGGTTGAATATATCCTTCAGCGAACGCTTTCTCCACGATGGCAACTTCGTTTTCCCTGATCGTAACAGGCTCTTCGCCGATGTTCAGAACGCAGGAGTGTTCGCAGGGGGCGGGACAGATCCGGCCTGTAAATTCCGGGAAATTATTGGTCGAATGCAGCAGGTCGATGGCTGCTTTCCAGTCACCCCTGTAGAGTTTGTCATTCCATTCAGGTATCAGGTTATCCACCGGACATCCCCATTGGCAAAAAGGGATGCCGCAGTCCATGCACCGGGAGGCCTGGAGCGCCCTGTCCTCACTGTTCAATACCTGTTCTACTTCGCTGTAGTCAGCGATACGTTCATGGACAGGACGGTTTCCTGCATCTTTTCTTGCCACTTTCATGAATCCTTTCGGGTCGGCCATATATCCAAGATTTATGTTCTACATAATTTACTGTCAGTCGTTGACAGTATGTTCAACATCTTTTTCAACTTCAGCAATACGCCGGTTGAGTTCATCCAGTTGTTGTTGCTGCATCACCTTTTTATATTCGAACGGAATGATTTTCAGAAATTTCGGAATATAATCCTGCATATTTTGCAGGATTGTACTGCCAAGCTTGCTGCCTGTTTGTTCGACATGTTTCTGTATCAGCCCGGTCAGTTCGCGAATATCTGCCTGTTCCTCGAGCAGTGACAACTCGACCATTCCCATGTTGCAGTAGTAGTCTGCATTTCCATTTTCATTAAGAACATAGGCGACACCTCCGCTCATTCCTGCTGCGAAGTTTCTGCCGATCTCGCCCAGCACCACAACACGTCCGCCGGTCATATACTCACACCCATGGTCACCCACGCCTTCCACAACAGCAACGGCGCCACTGTTTCTTACGGCAAAGCGTTCTCCGGCCATTCCGTTGATATACGCTTCGCCCCGTGTGGCTCCATAGAGGACGGTATTACCGATGATAATATTTTTGTGTGCCTCAAAGGTGGATGCGGCAGGAGGTACCACCGTAATTATTCCTCCTGAAAGTCCTTTGCCCAGGTAGTCATTGGAGTCGCCTTCCAGGCGGAAGCTGATGCCGCCAGCGAGAAACGCTCCGAAGCTCTGTCCAGCTGATCCAATAAATTTGCAGCTGATTGTGTCATCGGGCAATCCTTCTGCCCCGCATTTTTTTGCCACTTTGCCGGACAGCATGGCTCCTGTGGCACGGTCGGTATTTTTAATCGGCATATCGATCGACACCTTCTTTCCTGACGTAAGTGCGGGGGTTGCCTGTTCGATCAGTTTCCTGTCAATCACATCCATGATTTTGTGCTGCTGCGGCTCTGTCCACCGTATCGCATTTGTTTTGGCCTCTTCAGGGATATGTGTCAGCGGAGAGAGATCCAGTTTACAACTTTTCCAGTTGGCGATCTTCTCGTCACGGATGAGCAGATCGGCACGGCCTACAATATCATTGAATTTCTCAAATCCCAGCTCAGCCATAAGTTCCCTGGTCTCCTGTGCGATGAACCGAAAGTAATTTTCCAGGTAATCGGCACTCCCGTTGAATCGTTTTCTGAGGTCAGCATCCTGAGTCGCTACGCCTACCGGGCAGGTATTGAGGTGGCATTTGCGCATCATGACACATCCGAGGACGATAAGGGCAGCTGTTGCAAAACCAAACTCCTCAGCACCCATCAGTGCTGCAGTGATGACGTCGCGACCGTTTTTCATCTGACCATCCGCCTGCAGAATCACTTTTTTCCTGAGGTTATTCATCACCAGTGTCTGCTGCGTCTCTGTAAGGCCCATTTCCAGGGGGAGTCCGGCATGTTTGATGGAGGAGCTGGGACTTGCTCCTGTACCGCCCTCCGCGCCGCTGATCGTGATCAGGTCGGCCGATGCTTTGGCGACACCGGCAGC
>JAGYMF010000053.1 GCA_018400695.1 Bacteroidales bacterium
CTGATGCAACAGCCAACATTCTCGCTGCACTTGGATGCGTAAACACTGCAGGTGATGCAGGCGACCTCGACTGGGGTGATATCGTTCCCGGTATATCAGAATCAGTAGTAAATATCACTGCAGATGCTGCCGGAACCCGCTCTCTTTCATCAGGTGATGCAACACTGGTTGCTAGTGATGAGGGTAATGCAGCTGAATTTACGCTTTCTGGTCAAACAGATGCTGTTGTGAACCTTTCCCTTACATCTTCAAACATCCAGCTTGAAGATGCTGGTGGTGCAAATATTATGGCTGCAACTATCGCATTGGAGTCTGCTACAGCTACTTTAACAGGTGGTTCAGCTACATTCTATGTAGGGGGTGACCTTACTGTTGGAGCGGGCCAGACAACCGGAGCTTACTCCACTACTTTTGAAGTAATCGCATCATATCAATAGACCGATAGAAAATGAAAATAGAGCCGCTCAAGGATTTGAGTGGCTTTATTATTGGTTGAAAAATAGATTGTAGTCTGTAGAGCTGCCCCAACAGGAGTAGCTTTTTTTTTCTGAAGAAAACCTGCCAGAGAATCTTTTTAGCATTAAAATGCAGGTAAAAACCCCTGTTTTACCCAGGTATTTCCTACATCGATTCACGTAATCTTCCTCTTTATAAGCAGTTTTATTAGCTGTATTTTTACGTCTGTCTCAAAAAGTAAAACATTCTAAATGATTCTAAAGAAGATGAAAAAACGTAAGATCTTGCTGGCACTAACCACTTGTTTAGCTTTTAATTTGCAAGCCCAGGGTGACCTGTTACTATCGCCCATAAGGGTTGTATTTGAAGGGAACAAGCAAAACCAGGAGCTTGTGATGGTAAATACCGGAAGTGACACTGCAACCTACATTGTCTCTTTTATCCAGAACAGGATGACAGACAGTGGGAATTATGAACGCATCGAAAGTCCGGATTCCGGACAGTACTTTGCTTCAGATTACATACGCTTCTTTCCAAGAAAATTCACCCTGGCACCAGGTGAACCGCAAACACTGAGAATGCAATTCAGGCGCAGGACCGACATGATTGATGGTGAATACAGGTCACACTTACACTTCAGGAATCAACCTGCTCAAAAAGAGCTGGGAGCTGAAAAAAGCGAAACAACAGAGCTGGATGGAATCAGCATCAGCCTGATTCCAATTTATGGAGTTTCTATCCCGGTAATCCTCCGCACAGGTGAGACCAATGTAAAAATCACATCAGGCAACCTGGAGTGGGAGATGAAAGATGACACCACAGGCATCCTGCGATTCACTCTTTTCAGAGAAGGGAATATTTCTGTATATGGAAATATAAACATACTCTATGATGGCCCCGGAAACCGTTCTGAGATCCTGAAAGTGATCAATGGAACGTCCATCTTCACTCCGAATAAACAGCGGAAATTTGAAATAGAGATACCTGTTCCTGAAGATTTAGATATCAACACAGGAAAAATTACCGTGCGGTATTACAGCAGCAATGATGCAAAGCCCGAAACTTTCTCTACGGCTGAACTCAGGCTCGGTAATTGAGGTATTGAAAATTAGCTGGATGAATGTCAACCCCAATAAAAATATTAACCCTTTTCAGCTTGATACTGTCCCCTGGTATTCTTAAGGGGCAAACCCTGGAGGTAACTACCCAAACGCCATATAATTTCGGGAGTTTTGCATTGAATGGCGCCGGAACGGTGACACTGAATTACGATGACTCACGGACCAGAACAGGCGATATACAGCTTATGGGGATTGATTACCATGCTGCAACGATGATTCTAACCATCACTGCCGAGCGAACAATAAACGTTTATTTTCCTGAAAATCAATACCTGACAAGAGAAGGCGGCACAGAAACCATTCCGGTTACACTGGGTCCCACCGATAAAGGATTAAGCTTTCCTGCCTCAGCACTGCCCCTTGAAAACAGGATAGATATAGGTGGAACACTGGACCTGGCCGGACCACTGGCCAATCCTGCAGGAAATTACAGCGGACAAGTAGAAATCGAATTTACCGTCGTTTATGAATAGCACAGGATGATTCAATCGCGTCGCAATATGAAGCATGGAAACCGAACAATCCTCAAGTCCGGATTTCTATGCCGAACAGCGACCATCACATCCTTGCTTTTCCTTTTCAGTTTCAACCCGCATTTTAACAGCCTGCTTGCTTCCAATATTGAAAGCGAAGCATACCTGGAAGAGATCATCCTGATCATGGATGTGAAAGGACTTGGCAAATACTATGTGGATGCAGTTTATGCAACAGATAGCATTTACCTCTCAATTACAGATGTATTCCAGGAGTTGCGGATTAGTCAGGAAGTATCTCTCTATTATGATACGATCACTGGTTTTTTTGTCTCCCAGGACTACCCTTATGAAGTGAACTATACCGCACAAACCATTACCCTGGATAAAAAAGAGTTTCAGACTACCAAAAAGGAGCTGATCAAAACCGGAACCGGATTGTACTTAAGCCTTGATATGTACGGAAAAGTGTTTGGGCTGCATTGTACATTTAATGAGCGCAGCATGATTGTGGAGATGGAAACGCAAATGGAACTGCCTGCCATTAAAGAGATGAAGCAAAATGCCATGAGGCAGAATATCAGGAAAATATCGGGACGATACCAGGCCGACTCTGTGCTTGAAAGGAAGTTGCATACCTTTAACCATGGAATGCTCGATTGGTTTGTCCAGTCCAGCCTGTCAACAAACAGTGAGGAACAATTCAATGCACGAATTGCCTATGGGAGTGAGTTTCTGTATGGGGAAACCAATGTTTTTCTGAATTTCAACTCCCAGACCGATTTTCAGCTAAAAAAGCAACAATACTACTGGCGGTGGGTTGATAACGAGCAAAATCTGTTCAGGCAGGCCAAAGTAGGGAGTATTAACCCACGCTCTATTTCCACCATCCGCGATCCTGTGCTGGGAGCCATGGTTACGAATACGCCTTCAAAATACAGAAAAACCTTTGGCACCTTCACCTTTAGTGATTTCATTGAACCAGACTGGACGGTGGAACTGTACGTTAATAATGTCCTGGTTGACTACACCACCACGGACGCTTCTGGGTTTTACCAATTCGATATCCCGATGGTCTATGGATACTCCAATGTCAAACTCCGGTTTTTCGGGCCCTACGGGGAGGAACAGACCAAGGAGCAAAGAATCAATATCCCCTTCAATTTTTTGCCAAAAGGAGATTATGAATATGCGGTAAGATCGGGAATTGTAATGGACACGCTGTTCTCAAAATTCAGCCGGGCAGAGATAAATTACGGGATAAACTCTAAAATTACATCAGGACTGGGCATGGAATACCTCTCCTCCATACCCGGTGCCAGGCCCATTCCATTTGTATATACCTCTGCCAACCTTTTTAAAAGTGTGCTTATGAATGCAGAGTATGCTTACGATGTGAGAGCGAAAGTTGATTTTAGCTACCGCACACAAAACAACCTATCGCTCAGACTAAAGCTGCAAAAATTCAACCCCGACCAAACTGCCATTCGGTATGATGTAGGCGATGAGATCGAATTTGATATCAGCAGGCCATACAAAATCGGAAGTAATAATGGGTCTGTCAGTGCAGGGTACGGACTGAAAAGGTCCTTTCCCAATAGTATAAATAACATTGCCAACCTAACCTTCTCCACACGTTTTGGAAGATTAAGTGCCAACCTGCACAATGTTTTTAAATGGCGCAGCACAAGTGAACCGGGATTGAATACAAACCTGGCGCTCAATTACCGGCTCGACCGACGCTATATGTTCAGGGCCCAGTTGAATTTTGAAACCCTCAAACAGCAAACGCAAAGCATCATTGTAACCGCAGAAAGAAGAATCAAAAATGACTTCATCATCGCCCTGTCGTACGAAAACTTTGTTATTTCAGGAGACCAGGGCATCAGCTTCTCCCTGCGATACAATTTCCCTTTTGCGCAAACAAGTGCAAGCACAAGAATCCGTAAAGACTATACTACCTCTTCCATAACAGCCAGTGGCAGCCTTGCCCATGATTGGGAAAATAAATTTATCTATGCCAACACCGGGAAATCGGTGGGAAGGGGTGGCCTTGCCATCGTTCCCTTCCTCGATTTGAATAACAACGGGTCACGTGAAGAGAACGAGGAAATCATCGAAGGACTGGGCGTTATATCGCAGGGTGGCGATTTCATTGAACACTCACCCGATTCAATAATCCGTATCAATGGATTGGAATTGTACACCCCACACCTGCTTGAATTTAGCGAGAGTGATTTTGAAAATATCTCCTGGCAGTTGGAACACAGAAAAATCAAGGTCTATCCCGATCCAAACCAATTCAAACAGGTAATGGTACCGGTGATTTCAGTCGGCGAGGCTTATGGCATGGTTTTCATACGCAAAAACGGAGAGGATACAGGACAGGGGCGCATCAGGGTCAACTATTACAATGATCAAAATGAGCTGATATATGAAACACTCACCGAATCGGATGGCTACTTCACGTACTTTGGCCTGAACCCCGGTAAATACCATGCTAAATTGGATAGCAATCAGCTAAAAAGAGTGAATCTCACTGCGTTAGAAGACAGTATAGCATTTGAAATTGAAGGATCGGAGAATGGTGACCTGGTAGGTGACCTGAATTTTATTCTGGTTCCACCCCCTGAACCGGAAATCATTGAAAAGGATACCACCAGCTCACCCCTGCCGGTGGAAACAGGGCAGGAAGAAATTTCAGCTGATACAGTTTTAATTGCAGGGAGGCTTTTATCGTCAGATAACAGGCAACCTGTTGCGGGTCATATTGAAATCATTGATGCTGAATCAAAAATACCGCTCGATTTTAACGTATCCGATCCTGATTCCGGGTACTTCAGCTTTATGGTTCCGTCAAGAGATTTGTATATGATCGAAATACTTGCAAAGGATTACAAGTTCCATTACGAATCATTCTCACTTAATCAAATTGAGCAAAAGCAGGGCTATCAGAAAATTTACCTGCTCAAAAAACTAGAACCGGAAAGTCAATTTGAACTAAATAACATCTTCTTCGAAATCAATAAAGCAACATTACGTGAAGAATCTTTCACAGAACTGGATGTTTTGAAGCGAATGATGGATAAAAATCCTGACTTAAAGATAGAGATCAGGGGACATACCGACATCACCGGATCGTATGAATTCAATATGGAGCTATCGCAAAACAGGGCCGAAACCGTTGTAAGATATCTGGTTACCAAAGGGATAAGCATTGAAAGATTGCAATACAAAGGATTCGGGCCTGAATTACCAATCGCAACGAATGAAACTAAAGCAGGACAACAGTTAAACCGCAGGGTTGGTTTTAGGGTAATCTCCAAATAGAAATCAAATGATCCCCTGGTCCACCATTGAATTGGCGACCTTTAGAAATCCGGCGATATTGGCTCCCCTTACATAGTCAACATACCCGTCACTGTTGGTACCGTGTGCCACACAACTTTCATGGATATTGGTCATGATATGGTGCAGGCGGTCGTCGACCTCCGTCCTGCTCCAGTTGATCTTCATGGAGTTCTGTGCCATCTCCAGTCCGGAGGTGGCCACACCACCGGCGTTGGCTGCCTTACCGGGTGCATAGAGCATCCCACTTCCCTGCAGCACCTCAACCGCTTCGGGGGTGCATGGCATGTTGGCCCCTTCACACACGCAGATACAGCCACTCTTTACCAGTGCTTCTGCATCCTCCTTATCGAGTTCGTTCTGTGTAGCGCAGGGCAATGCGATATCCACATCCACCTCCCAAGGACGTTTGCCCTGGAAGAACTCGGCACCCTCAAATTCAAGCGCATAGGGTGCAACAATATCATCGTTGGTGGCACGCAGCTCACGCATGTATTCGATCTTATCACCACTGATCCCATTCGGATCATAGATATATCCGTCAGGTCCTGAAATGGTAACCACCTTACCGCCGAGTTCCGTCACCTTCAGTGCCGCGCCCCAGGCAACGTTACCAAATCCTGAAATCGCCACACGCTTTCCTTCGAAACTGTCTTTTTTCACAGCCAGCATCTCTTTAGCGAAGTAGACGCAACCGAACCCCGTAGCTTCCGGACGGATCAGTGAGCCGCCCCAGTTTAGCCCCTTGCCAGTAAGTACACCCGTATTTTCACGGGCCAGCTTACGGTAAATTCCGTACAGGTAGCCGATCTCCCTTCCGCCGACACCGATATCGCCTGCAGGCACATCGGTATCAGGACCGATCATGTTCCAGAGCTCCAGCATGAATGCCTGACAAAAACGCATGATCTCGGCATTGGATTTTCCCTTCGGATCGAAATCAGACCCACCCTTGGCACCGCCCATGGGGAGTGATGTCAGGCTGTTCTTGAAAATCTGCTCAAAGCCCAGGAACTTGAGGATGCTGAGGTTCACACTCGGGTGAAAACGCAATCCCCCTTTATATGGTCCGATGGCATTATTGAACTGCACGCGGAAACCGCGGTTTACATGTACCCTGCCCTGGTCATCTGCCCATGGCACCTTAAAGGTCAGCACCCTGTCAGGCTCAATCAGCCGTTCAATGATCTGTGCAGATTCGAACTGCGGATTCTCATTGTAAACCTCTTCAATCGACTCGAGCACCTCGTGAACAGCCTGGTGAAACTCTGCCTCCCCGGGATTTTTCTTCACCAGGTCATTCATAATAAGATCAACGTTCATATGCAATAATTTAAGTTGGTAAAACGATAAGGAACCACTTCAAAAGTGCGCTGTAAGGCCCACAGAAGCAACACTGTAAAGTTGATTCTTTAAGTCAAGATTACCAAGATAAATTGATATGATAAATAACAGGTTTACGCGCCGGCCTCTTCGAACAATTTTTCCACAGTTTCCCAGTTCACCACGTTCCAGAAGTTGGTGATGTACTCCGTCCGCCTGTTCTGGTAATGGAGATAATAGGCGTGCTCCCACACATCGAGGTTCAGCAGTGGCGTCCCCTTCACCGGTACGACATCCATCAGTGGATTGTCCTGGTTGGGTGTGGAGGTCACCTGCAGTTTCCCCTCCGCGTTGATGATAAGCCAGGCCCATCCTGACCCGAACTGGGTGGCTGCAGCACTTGAGAATAGTTCCTTGAATGCATCAAAGGAACCAAAATCCTTTTCAATGGCTTTCGCCAGCGCTCCTGAAGGCTCGCCGCCACCGTCGGGTGACAGGAAATTCCAGAACAAGGAATGGTTGTAGTAGCCACCGCCGTTGTTCCGGATAGCAGTACTGTAACCCGATACTCCGGCGAATATCTTTTCAAGGTCGCGGGTCTCTATACCATCTGCTGCCAGGGCAGCATTGAATTTCTTCGTGTACCCGGCATGGTGCTTGCCAAAATGCAGTTCCATGGTTTGCGCATCGATATAGGGTTCCAGCGCATCAAAGGCATAGGGCAGTTCCGCCTGCACAAAGCCTTCCGCATCCGCAGGAATGAGCGACTTCACATACGTACCCTTGTCATTGCCACCGGCATTGGCACAGGAAAAAATTACCGGAGCTGACAGCAGTACTGCTGCTCCAAGAACGATCATTGTTTTTCTGAAAGTGTGTGTGTTCATAGCTTGTTACTTTTTAGACTATTAAACAAGCCTGCCGGAAATTTGTTTACGCTCAACCCTCTAAACTCTCAACCCTCTAAACTCTCAACTCCCTCAACTCTCAACTCCCTCAACTCTCAACCCCCTAAACTCTCAACTTCTTACGCTCTCAACTCCCTCAAAGATGATCCCCCTGTTGCTCTTGCCATCGATCTTGATCACCAGTGGCTTTTCGAACCGCACATGCCTGATCATCCCGTCGTCATATACCGCCTCAGAAGTTGTCAGTTTCTCCAGGTTGTACGTACCGTCACCCATAAACGGATTGATGGTCATATAGCCCACCCTGAAAGAGGTGAGGTTCTGGAAGAAATGGGTGCCCTGGCTCGGATCGATCCGGTAGTTCTCCAATCCCGATTCAATAATCACCCGCGCCTCGGAGATCTGGGACCACTTCACAGGGATTCCCAGCCACGGATCGGCAGACCCCCAGCGCCCCGGCCCTATCAGCACATAGTTTGCCTTCCGTTCCCTGAACCCACGGTTGATCTCTTCAATCTTCAGCGCCAGCTCCTTGCTGCGTGCCGGATCCCATGCATCGGGCTTTATATACACCACATCCCTGATGTCCGGGAACACCCCGTTGCCCAATGCACTTTCGGATGCCACAATGGTCATTGCAGCATCCACCTCATCGATAACAATCTCGCTCGACTGCTCCGACTCTACGATGGGCCTTATCTGCAGCAGATTAAATACATGGTTGGCCTCTTTATCATCACTCATATTCACCGCGAACTCCAGCTCAATGGGGAGGTTCATCTCCTTCTGACAGATTTCAAGGATATCTTTGAGGATCGGTGCCAGCGGGAAGCTTGCATGTTGCAGCACCCCGGCAAAGGTCATCAGCCGCTTACCGCTACCTTGCATTCCGTCACGGATCATATTGTTGTTATAATCATACACCGACACAAGGTGTTTCAGTGCAGGATCGTCCTTAATATCCCTGACATTCATCTTCCTGAGGTTCACAGCGTCATTGGTCGACGCGGTAAAATGCTGGTCATTCATGTCCAGCGCCAGGAAATACCGCTGCGTTCCTTTCAACGCCAGCGAAGCATCTGACAGCTGCAGGATATTCTTTGGATATTTGGGCGAGAAGCGAAGCGAGATCCCCCCGTCCATAATATATTTCCCCAGTCCGTAAGCGATCTTCGCGATCCCATCCTCCGGCTTCTCCGGTGCTATGGGATAAAAATTGATGGACCGGGCAATGCCCGAAATGGTTGGATAATAGACACCATCATACACCGATCCACACACCTCCTGCAGCACGATACCCATCTGCTCCTCGTCGATCACATTCGAGGTCGCCTCGATATAGGCCTTACTGCTTTTGAAATACACTGAAGCATACACCGATTTAATCGCCATGGTCAGGATCTCCATCGTATGGGCCAGGTCGTTTTTGTTCACCGGGATCATATAGGTGGAATAGACACCGGCAAAAGGCTGGTAATGTGAATCTTCCAGTTTACTGGATGAACGGATGGCCAGCGGTGCGTTCACATAGGAGAGCAGCACATAGAGGTCCTGGTGCATCTCACCGGGGAAGCGGGCCCTCACAAAATGGTCGAGGATCTCATCATCGGGCAGGTCCGATAGCGCGATGTTATACAGATCGTTCATCTCCATGAACTTGTCAAACACATCGGTACAGAGCACCACGGTACGCGGAACGGTAAACTCCACGCCGGGATACCTGGCAAAGAGGCGGTACCGCTGTATCACCGAATCAATGAACGCCAGTCCGCGCGCCTTTCCGCCGATCGAGCCCTCCCCGATGCGTGAAAAGGTCCTGTACTCATCATACGTTCGCCGGTCGAACTCGGCAATGATCCCCCGTCCTTTGCTGATACGGAAACTGGAGATGGCCTCGCAGATATAGCTGCGCACATCCTCCACATCCTTGAAATCCTCCTGTGTAAGGTATTTGAACAGCTGTGCTACGGGAAATATTGCCCTGGCGTTCAGCCACTTGGATAAATCGTTTTTTTCGGCATGGAAGGCCAGCACCTTCGCGGGGATCTCGGCGATCTTACGCTGAAAGGTTTGCAGATCGGGAGCCCGGGCGATCACCTCCCCGGTATCGGGATCGATGAAGTGAAACTCGCCGAACCCGAAATGGCTGATGATAAAATTACGGATCTTAATGGAGATGGCCTTTGAATACTTGTGCACGAACCCGGCTCCCAGCGCTTCCGCCAGGGCCTGGTTGGACTTGTCGGACGACTGCAGAAGGACCGGCATATGGGGATCGTCCTTGCGGATCTCTTCGACGAGCTGCAGCCCCAGCTTCTCCTTGGTATCCCGCTTGTTGTTCTTCTTGAAGCTCACGTCGGAGATCACCCCCAGCATGTTAAAGTGGTATTTATGGTAGAGTGCCAGCGCCTCATCGTAGGTCTTGGCCAGCAGTATCTTCGGCCGGCCGCGCATCCGCAGCATTTTCTGATGCTCGTTGAGCGCCTCCTTCATGAACTCGCGCGACTGCTGCAGTACGATGCGGTACAGCTCAGGCAGGTAGCTCGAGGTATAGCGGATCGAATCCTCCACCAGCATGATGGTCTGCACCCCCACCTTCTCAATGTCATGGTCGGCATTCATCTTGTCCTCGATCAGCTTGATGATCGCCAGCAGCAGGTCGGCATTCCCCAGCCAGCAAAACACATGGTCAATCGCTGATAGGTCCTCCTTCTCCAGCCGCAGGCTCACCTCCCGGTTGAAGTGCGTCAGCACCACGATGGGAATATCGTCATATTGATCTTTGATGCGCTTGGCGAGGTTAAACGGATCGATATCGGCGATATTCAGCATCTCGATCACCAGGTCGATCTCCTGCGCCTCCAGGATTCCGAAGGCTTCCCTGGAGGTGTTGGCCTGGATGAACGTGGGAGGGTACCGCAGGTTCAGCGATACGTATTCGTTGAAGATCTGCTCATCCACCCGTCCATCCTCCTCCAGCATAAAGAAGTCATAGTTACTGCTGATGATCAATACTTTTCTTATCCTTTTCTGCATCAGCAGATTGAATGCCGTATGACTGAAATCGATCGTGGGTGTGCCCAGGTGTCTCCTCTTTTCCATCCTCAGAAATTGTATTGGTCCGCAAGCCCATCACAGCCTTCCGAAAGCACTGCGGAAATTCGCTTCTTCCCGTCCATCAGCACACACATGGGCCGCAAAAAACGTACATGCCTGATGTAGCGGGTCTCCCCGATCACCTCCTGCTCCTCCAGCTTGTCCCACCGGATCCATGAAGTTTTCGAATCGTGCTGAATGCTGAAATAGCCCACGTTCATGGAGGTGAGGTTATGGAAGAAATGGGAACCCAGGGAGGCATCCAGGGGAAAATCCTCCATGCTTGTCTCAATAATGATCCGTGCCTGGGAGATCTGTGACCAGTTCACCGGTATACCGATATAGGGATCGGCTGTTCCCCAGCGTCCGGGACCTACCAGGATATACTCCGTGCCATCCTCCGCCATCTGCCTGTTAAAAACCTCCAGTTCCTTCGCAATATCCTTGGTCTTCAGCTTGTCAAAGGCCTCCCGTTTCACGAAGATCACGTCGGTGATATCGCCGATCTTTCCGTTGCCCATGCTCTGCTCCGCGAAGATCACCATCCGGTCCTCATCCAGCTTTTCCGGGTCAACCCTGAATCCTGTCCCGGTGCCCTGCATCGGTTTGATCTGCAGCAGGTGGAACGAGGGTTTTCCGTTCGGTGCCTTGTCCAGGTCCACAGCATATTCGATCTCCACGGGCGATCCCAGTGCCTCCTTGCCCACATCCAGGATCAGCTGGAGGGTCTTTGCGAGCGGAATATGCTCGTATTTAAGGATATTGGCAAAATTAAGTATCCGCGGACCAACAGCGCTGAGGCCCGGCTCGATCCGGTCGTTATCGGCATCATACACCGAAGCGAGGTGCTGCAGCACACCATCCTTCTCCGCCTGCGAGATCGTGAGCCGCGCCAGGTTTGCCTCACTGCCTTCATGGATAAAGTCTGTGTCGCCGTGTTGCATGTCGAGTGCAAAAAAGTTAACCTGTGAATTCTTGTACAGCTTCATGGGGGTGTTCACCTCCAGTGTCGGA
>JAGYMF010000054.1 GCA_018400695.1 Bacteroidales bacterium
GTCTGGACGAGACTCGAACTCGCGACCTCCGGCGTGACAGGCCGGCATTCTAACCAACTGAACTACCAGACCAAAAGAACGGCATCTGTGTTAAATGCGTCGCAAAAATAGGTGAATTTTTTATTTCCCCAAAGAAAAAGGTTAAAAAAGCATGTAACTTTAGCGATAAATATGAAAATAATTAGTTATCATGTTCGCTACAAATCATTTGTCTTGTTTTTGATATTATTTTATGTTGCTGGAGGTGCACATGGCGGGTTCACAGGCTTGAGATAACTAAGGCGAATCCAGTTGATATGAGAGAAACCAATACAGGCAGTTGAATGATAGATTTATTGTATTGAGATAATCGACGTCCCTATGATAACAAGGAGAGTAATATTCATTCTGGTTACAGGAATTTTTACGATCAGTACTCTAACGTATTGTAAGTTGGGTAAACAGATGAAAGACAAGGAAAATAAGGCAGTAATTTACCAGGTTTTTACCAGGCTGTACGGTAATACGAACAATATCAACAAACCCTGGGGTACCATCGAAGAAAACGGGGTGGGAAAATTCAATGATTTTACAGAGAAGGCTCTTGAGGAAATCCGGCGCCTGGGAGTAACACATATTTGGTACACCGGTGTGCTGCACCATGCGGTGATCGGGGATTACAGTGATTATGGGATTTCGAAGGACGATCCCGATGTGGTCAAGGGGCGTGCCGGTTCACCTTATGCTGTGAAGGATTATTACAATGTCAATCCCGACCTGGCCGTAAACCCGGCCAACCGACTGGAGGAATTTGAGGCCCTTATCGGGCGTACCCACAAGGCCGGATTGAAGGTAGTGATCGATATTGTCCCCAACCATGTGGCACGAAATTATGAATCAGTAACCAATCCTCCGGGAGTAAAGGATTTCGGAGCGGCAGACGATACTACAGTGGTTTACCGGCGGGACAATAATTTCTATTACATTCCCGGGGAGAATTTCAGGGTGCCGGAGTTCGAGAAGGGTTTTTATCCGCTTAACGGTGAACAGCATCCTCTTCTTGACGGAAAATTCCATGAGTCGCCGGCCAAATGGACCGGCAATGGCTCCAGGGAGGCGCAGCCATCGTTGCATGACTGGTACGAGACGGTGAAGATAAATTTTGGAGTTAAACCGGATGGAGAGAAGGATTTTCCGTTGCTGCCCGATTATTACCGAGACCTCTCCTTCGAGGCCCATTACAATTTCTGGAAGGAGAAAAGTGTTCCTGATACCTGGAAGAAGTTTGATCGGATTGTACATTACTGGTTGGATAAAGGGGTGGATGGATTCCGTTATGATATGGCACAGATGGTGCCCGTGGAGTTCTGGAGCTTTCTGAACGCGTCCATCAAGATGAAAAATCCGGATGCTTTCCTCCTGTCGGAGATCTACGTTCCCGAAATGTACCGTGACTATATTCAACTCGGGAAGATGGATTACCTGTACGACAAAGTGCAGCTTTACGATACCCTGAAAAACATCATACAGGGTAGGGGGAGTGCAGATAATCTCCCGGGGATCTTTCATTCACTCGCTGATATTGAGCATCATATGTTGCATTTTATGGAGAATCATGATGAACATCGGCTTGCCAGCCCGGAATTTGCCGGTGATTCGAGGAAGGGGTTGCCTGCGATGGTGGTATCAGCTACAGCGACTACTTCACCTACGATGATCTATTTCGGACAGGAAGTAGGGGAGAAGGGTGAAGGCGATGCCGGGTATGGAAAGAGCGGGCGGACAACTATTTTTGATTACTGGGGAGTGCCGGCACATCAGCGGTGGATGAATAACGGGGCGTTTGATGGAGGGCAGCTGACGAACGAAGAGAGGCGTTTGCGTGATTTTTACCGGACATTGCTCGCTTTTACTGCTGAAAGCGATGCGCTGACCGGGCATTTTCGCGAGGTACATTCTTACAACAGGGGACTGAACATTAATTATACAGGAAGGCAATTTGCGTTTTTTCGATGGACAGACAGGGAACGGCTCTTGGTAGTGGTAAATTTTAATGATGGAGAGGGAGCTGCTTTTGATTTGTCTGTTCCGAAAGATGTGTTAGAGGATATGAATATGATCCCGGGAGTTTACAGCATGAATGATGCGCTGGGCAGCTCACAGGATTTTAGCATGGTTGTAACGGATGAAGGCGGTTTGGTAAGCATCAGGATGGATCCCCTGGAGTCATTTATTCTGCAGTTTTGAAGAAGCTGAAATTCACACTGCCGTATTGTCTGTGATCAAAAATGGCGGGCAGATGGTTGTATTTTATTTTTGAAGGGTGTTCGAGAATGAGCCATCCTCCTTTTTCGAGCAGTCTTCCTGAGAGGATCAGCTCGGGAAGCGTTTCCAGACCTTTATAGTCATAAGGAGGATCAGCAAAGATCAGGTCATACGATTCCCATGGATTTTTGATGATTTTCATGGCATCGGATCTGACAGGAGAGACCTGAAGGAGTTCCATCTCTTCCACCATTTTTCTGATAAACCGGTAGTGCAGGGTATTCATCTCCACAGTGGTAATGCGCGATGCTCCCCTGGAAGCGAATTCATACGTAATACTTCCAGTCCCGGAGAACAGGTCAAGTACGGAAAGTTCCCCGATGTCGAAATTGTTTTCAAGAATATTGAACAGCGCCTCTTTGGAGAAGTCTGTTGTAGGTCTTGCCTTGAAGCCTGACGGAGGGTGGATATGCTTTCCTTTATATTTTCCGCTGATTATTCGCACTTGGATGCTTCTGCTAATAACATATGCTCTGCAATGAATGATTTATCAACACCTTTGATGTGGTAAGGCATAGGGCGTACATCCTTAATATATTTCTTCAATATATTCAGTGCATCGGAATCTGTCTTTCCGGCGTAAAAGAGGGGCCTGTGTTCGCGATCAAAACTGAGTTGCTGAATGGCATTCAGGGAATGATAGATATGGTCAATCTGCTTTTTCAGATTAAACTGATTGGCAAGCACAAATTGGTCTTCCCGGATGATTAAAACAGTCAACACTCCCTGCTGAATCTCTGTCAGCATGAAACCACGGTGATGGTCAGCCGCATTAACCTGTTCGGCCATGGAGATCAATACTTCTGTAGGAGACAAGGTTCTGACCTGGCCGGAGAATTTTTCTGCCAGCAGGGAAATGATGGCAGGTAGTGCAAACACCAATACAGCTGATCTGTTTTTCAGATGTTTGTATCTGACAACATCCGTTGCATGCAATGCAGTACCGGGAGCCAGGTAGATTGAAGGATCCTCTTCAGAAAAAAGATCTGTAGGGACCAGGGTAGCAGGAACGGCATCGACAACCAGGCTTACTTCACCTGAAAACCCATCGATCAGCGTATGCCTGCTGAGCCAGTCTTCACAAGCCATAACCTGGCCCTTTATGCTGATGCCGGATGGTTCTGAAAACCTGTTGAGGATGACTGGCTGGTAGTGCTGGTTTTCGAGCAACAAAGTAAATCCATCCGGCAAGAACCGGATGGAGAGGTGTCCTGTGGCAAGAATGTCTTCAGAAATAGTATTGGATATGATACTATGAACCTTCATTAGAAATAGGCGTTAGCCCGCTATTCCCAGTTTCCGGTCAGGGTGCCTTCTTCCAGTGATCCGAATTTGATACCGGGAAAACCGGTGATTGTGACTCTTTGATCTGTATAGTTGGCGATCAGTTGTTTATTCATCCCTTTCAGAAGGTCTTCGTAGTATGCTTTAACCTCCACCACCTGCACCATCAAGCTGGAGGATGTTTCTATCTGGTTGGATTCGATTTCAAATTCCACGCCGTTGGTAAAAGGTACATATTTCATGGAGTCAACTGGATAGGATTCACCGAAAAGTGAATCCATAACCGATCTGCGTGAGGTTTCCCTGATAATTACCTTCTCCTTGATGGCTTTTTCCCTGGCCTTTTCAAGTCCAAGCTCTTCAAGCCACTCTTCAGGAATCGTTCCAATAGCTTTTGTTACAGTGAACGAATCATTTTTCAGGAACATTGCCAATGTATCAAAACTTCCTGTATATCTTTTATATACATCTTTGTAGGCTTTTTCGGCTTCACGGATATCTTTGAGCTTGTTGATCGTTACTTTTTCCCTGACATCTACGTCACGCTGGAAGCGGATAGGGCGCATGATACTCTCAACAACAAGGTATCCGAGAACAATGATCATAATGATCAATATTGGCTGAATTATTTTTTTCATGAAAAGTATGTTAAAGTGTTTGCGCACAAATTTAGCAAAAAAAATAAATTATAAATTTTAATTTTAGCTTTTATTAAAACCTATGCTTAAAAAATTTGTTGCAGCCAAATTGCTTGATAATCTTGACTTTCAGCCTACGAAGAGTCAGGAGCAACTCATTGATCAGGTGAGTGATTTTATTGCTTCGGGAAACATGCAGGAGATATTCCTCATTAAAGGATATGCGGGAACTGGTAAAACGACTGTTGTGAACTCACTGGTCAAGACCCTGAAGGAGATTGGTTCAGAGGCTGTGCTACTGGCACCTACTGGTAGGGCAGCCAAGGTTATGTTTGCTTATACGGGACATACGGCATGGACCATTCATAAAAAAATTTACAGGCAGAAGTCAGGCAGTGATGGTCTTGGTACTTTCGTTTTGGACAGGAACATGCATAAGAATACCTGTTTTATTATTGATGAAGCTTCAATGATTGGCCAGTCAGCCGCTGATTCGGTGTTTGGTACAGGAAATCTCCTGGCTGACCTATTGCGTTATATTGAAAGCGGTGTTCATTGCCGGCTGATTTTAATCGGGGATACGGCACAGCTGCCCCCGGTAAAGCTGGAAGTGAGTCCTGCTCTGGACAGTTCGGTGCTTGAAGCCTACCGTTATTTGGTAAGGGAAGTTACAATGACAGATATTGTACGCCACCAGCTGGACTCCGGAATCCTTATGAATGCAACCGCGATCAGGAACAATATTGCGCTGAGCAATATTGAGATACCAGTTCTTAGATGTCATGGATTTCCAGACGTGGAGAGGGTGGGGGGTGCTGAACTGCTTGAATATATCAGTTCAAGTTATGACCGGTATGGTGAGGAAGAGACTATTGTAGTGACACGGTCGAATAAACGGGCCAACAGGTTCAATGCCGGGATCAGGGGACAGATCCTCTGGCGTGAGGAGCAGATTACAAGGGGAGATTTGCTGATGGTTGTCAAGAACAATTATTTCTGGAAGGATGAGGAGCAGAAAATAGATTTTATTGCCAATGGTGATATTGCCCGGATCGAGCGGGTTATTGGTTTTGAGGAGATTTATGGACGGCATTTTGCCGATGTCGAGCTCTCATTTATTGATTACGGCGGTCTGACACTGGACGCGAAAGTCATGCTGGAGGTGCTGGATGTTGAGGGGCCTTCACTCCCTTTGGAAGATCAGCGGGAACTATACCAGCAGGTTATGGCTGATTATCCGGAGTTGACCAATAAAAAGAAGCGGTCGGAGCAGATCGCAAAGGATCCCTATTTTAATGCACTACAGGTTAAATTTGCCTACTCGGTAACCTGTCACAAGGCACAGGGAGGGCAATGGCGGTCCGTATTCCTTGACCAGGGATACTTCACCCGGGAGATGATGTCGATGGATTACCTGCGGTGGCTCTACACAGCCTTCACCCGGGCAACAGAAAAGCTCTACCTGGTCAATTTTTCTGACCTGTTTTTTCCCGGTGATGAGTGATACAGATTACTCTCCGATAATCTTTACCAGTACTCTTTTTCTTCTTTTACCGTCGAATTCACCGTAGAAAATCTGTTCCCAGGGGCCGAAGTGCAGCTGACCTTCTGTAATGGCCACCACTACTTCCCGTCCCATGATGGTGCGCTTAAGGTGGGCGTCGGCATTGTCTTCATATCCGTTATGCTGGTATTGGTCGTAAGGCTTTTCCGGAGCAAGTTTCTCCAGCCACTTTTCAAAATCATTGTGCAGTCCCGGTTCGTCATCATTGATGAAAACCGATGCGGAAATATGCATTGCGTTACAGAGTAGTAACCCTTCTTTTATACCACTTTCCTTAAGTGCATGGATGACCATTGGAGTGATATTAATTAGTTCTCTTCTTGCTTTAATGTCGAACCATAGCTCTTTATGAAATGATTTCATAACAGTTAATTTAGTTGAAGTTCTTCTTTAATCTTTTCAATTCTCGTTTCCAGTGCAGCATTGACTTTGTCGTAATCATTTCTGCTTTTCAGGTTTTCTCTGACGCTAAAATAGAATTTGATTTTGGGTTCTGTGCCTGATGGCCTGATGCTTACTTTTGTTCCGTTTTCGGCAAGGAACTGGAGCACATTGGATACAGGAAGCCCTGTAGCACTTTCAGCGCCTGTGCTCTTGTCGGTTGACTTTTGCAGCAGGTAATCCCTGACCTCAGTGACTTCAGAACCATCAATGGTTACAGGGGGCGATGTTCTGAAATTCTCCATGATGGCTGCAATCTCTTCGGCACCATCTTTTCCTTTCCGGACCACCGATACCAGTGATTCTTTATAAAAAGCGTACTCCTGGTAAATATCCAGCAGCAGGTCGAACATGCTTTTTTCCTGTTCTTTGGCCCATGCAGCAATTTCTGCCAGCATCGAACAAGTGGTGACAGCATCTTTATCGCGCACAAAATCACCAATCATGAATCCGTAACTCTCTTCCCCACCACCGATAAAGGTTAGTTCTCCTTCATATTTTCTGATCTTGTCAGCGATAAACTTAAAACCGGTCAGCACATCAAAATAGGTGATATCGTATTTTTTGTAGATATCTGTTACCAGTTCGGATGTAACAATGGTTTTGGCCATGAATTCTTTTCCTTTGAGCAATCCTTTGGCACTCCATTGCGACAGCAGGTAATAGGTAAGGAGTACGGAAGTCTGGTTGCCGTTGAGCAGGATAAGTTTTCCTTTGTTATTCCTTACTGCGATACCAACACGGTCACCGTCAGGATCGGTAGCCATTACCAGATCTGCTTCTACTTCTTCAGCTTTTTTTAAAGCCAGGTCCAGCGCTGCAGGTTCTTCCGGGTTGGGAGAGACCACCGTTGGGAAATCACCACTGACAACATCCTGTTCGGGAACATTGTAAATATTTCTGAAGCCAAGTCTGCTGAGTGCCTCGGGGACCATGTAGACACCGGTTCCGTGTATAGGTGTAAAAACGATCCTGATATCTGCATGCTTTTCGATCATGTCGACATTCAATGCTTTTGAGAGGGACCTTTTCAGGAAAAGTTCATCAATCTCCTTGCCGACCATCATAATTTTTGAAGGATCGCCGATGAATTTGACATCATTGATCGAAGCGATGCGTTTTACTTCATTTACGATATTGACATCGTGGGGATTGATGATCTGACCGCCATCTTCCCAGTATGCTTTGTATCCGTTATATTCTTTAGGGTTGTGTGATGCAGTGATCATAATCCCGCTCTGGCATTTCAGTTCACGGATAGCAAAGCTTAATTCGGGTGTAGGTCTGAGGTCATCAAAGAGGAAAGCTTTGATTCCGTTGGCTGTGAGCACATCAGCCGCAGTCCTGGCAAAGAGCGGACTGTTGTTCCTGCAGTCATGCGCGATCACTACGCTGATCTCTTCCAGGTGGTTGAATTCCTTCAGCAGATAATTGGCCAACCCCTGGGTTGCCATTCCTATCGTGTAGATATTCATTCTGTTTGTACCTGTTCCCATGATCCCGCGGAGTCCGCCGGTTCCAAATTCAAGGACCTTGTAAAAGCTCTCGACGAGTTCCTTCTCATCGTGTTTCATCATATGCACGATAGCTTTTCTGGAAGCATCATCAATATTGCTATCCATCCATTGTTGGGCTGTTGCCCTTACCTGCGCTATCATTTCGTTTTTTTTCATGGTTGCAATGCGTGTATTAGCTTTTGATTTCATTAAAATATTTTCTCAGGCTCTCCTTCCAGTAGGGGATATTCAGGCCGTACTGTTTTTTGATTTTTTCTTTGCTTAGGACAGCAAAGGCCGGACGTTTGGCAGGCAGTGGGAAATCTTTGGTTTCAATAGGGATGATTCGGCATTGAGCACCAATTTGTTCACGGATTTCCCACGCAAAATCATACCAGGAGGCGGCACCTTCGTTGGTGTAGTGATAAATTCCCGGTACGAAAGGGTGTTTGGTATCGTCGATGATGGTCATGATCGCTGCTGCCAGATCTTCGGCGTGGGTGGGTGTGCCGAGTTGGTCGTATACAATGCTCAGTTCATCACGTTCATTCATGAGTCTGGTCATCGTTTTTACAAAATTGTTTCCATATTTGGAGTAGAGCCAGGATGTCCGGATGATCATGGCGCTGCTGCAGAGGGAGATTTCATGTTCTCCTTCCAGTTTGGTTTCTCCGTAGATACTCAGGGGGATTGCTTCATCGATTGTCTGCAAAGGTTTGCATTTGCAATTACCGCCGAAAACATATTCGGTCGACAGATGAATGATCCTGCACCCGCTTTTGATGCCATGGGCTGCCAGTAATTTAGGGAGCTCTACATTCAGCTCCCTGGCAAGCTCCTTCTCTTCCTGTGCCTTGTCAACAGCAGTGTATGCTGCACAATTGATGATAATGTCAGGTTCCTGCTTTTCCAGGAAAGCATTTGTATCAGTCTTATTGGTAAGATTGAGCGTGTCTATATCGGTGAATATAAAGGTGTATGGATACAGGTGGGCGATGGCCCTGAATTCAGAACCGAGCTGACCATTTGCACCGGTAACTATAACTTTTTTCCCCATTAGTAATCATTTTATATGTTTTTTAGGAGAGGCAGCAGCCTGTCCTTTTCTGAAACAACAATATCCTTCTCAGGAATTTTCCAGTCGATTCCGAGATCCGGATCATTATATCTGATTCCGGCCTCGTTTTCAGGATGGTAGAGGTCATCGCATTTATAGAATACGGTTGCTTTCTCGCTGAGGACTGAAAATCCGTGACAGCATCCACGGGGAACCAGCATTTGCAAACGGTTTTCAGCACTGAGCTCCATTCCGAACCATTGGCCATAGGTGGCCGATCCGGGTCTGATATCCACTGCCACGTCGAAAACTGAGCCTTCAAGCACCCGTATCAGTTTAGCCTGTGCGTGGGGTGCATACTGCATATGTAATCCGCGGATGACGCCGTAGGATGATCTGGACTGGTTGTCCTGAACAAACTTCTGGATAATTCCTGCATCGCGGAAACTCTGTTCGTTGTAACTCTCAAAAAAATAGCCCCGCTGGTCTTCGAATACCTTTGGCTCGATGACGATCAATCCTTCTATTTTCGTTTTTTTGATCCGCATGGCTGTCAGGTATTGAATGAAAATGTTTTTTCGTTGGCGATGGAGAAGAGGTATTGGCCATAGAGGCTTTTTTTCAGTCCCTCGGCAAGCTCAATCAGCTGAGCTCTGTTGATGAACTTTTTTTTGTAGGCAATTTCTTCGATACAGGAGATCTTCAGCCCCTGCCTTTGTTCAATGGTATAAATATAGCTTGCAGCCTGCAGCAGGCTTTCGGGCGTTCCGGTATCCAGCCACGCCATGCCACGTCCCATAAGTTTTACCTGGAGCCTGTCTTCTTCAAGGAAAAGTCGGTTCAGGTCGGTGATCTCCAGTTCACCACGTGCAGAAGGTTTCAGTTTTTTAGCTTTTTCGATTACATCATTGCTGTAGAAGTAGAGTCCTGTGACCGCATAGTTTGAACGGGGCTTATTCGGTTTTTCCTCCAGGCTCAGTACCTTTCCGGTCGGATCGAAATCCACCACACCATAGCGTTCAGGATCATGAACATAGTAACCGAATACCAGTGCGCCGTCGCGGAGGGAGGCTGCTTCAGTCAGCGTTTTTTCAAAACCGTGTCCGTAGTAGATGTTGTCTCCAAGGATGAGACAGGCGGTATCATCTCCAATAAAATCCTCTCCAATGAGAAACGCCTGCGCCAGTCCGTCGGGTGACGGCTGCATGGCATAGGAGATATCGATGCCCAGGTGATTTCCGTCACCCAGCAACTCCTGGTAAAGATGAAGGTCGTTTGGTGTGGAGATGATGAGTATCTCCCTGATACCCGCCAGCATGAGTACAGAGAGCGGATAGTAGATCATCGGCTTGTCGTATACAGGGATGATCTGTTTGGAGATACTTTTTGTGATGGGGTATAGCCTCGTTCCGGATCCTCCGGCCAATATAATTCCTTTCATACATTCAGATGGTTTCAGTAAAATATGTAATGGTACTTTTGAGTCCCTCCTCCAGTTCGACCTTTGGTGACCAGCCGTTGAGCACCTCATGTGCCAGGGTTATATCCGGTTTTCTTTGAATTGGATCGTCTTCAGGAAGTGTTTCATAGACGATTTTGGACCTGGAGTCTGTAAGTTCGATGATTTTTTCAGCCAGTTCGAGGATGGTGAATTCCTGGGGATTGCCAATATTCACCGGTCCTGTAACCTCGTCAGGCGTTTTCATCATCCGGATCATTCCGTCAATAAGATCATCGACATACTGGAAGCTTCTCGTCTGCGATCCATTTCCGTAAATGGTGATATCCTGGTTTTTCAGTGCCTGAACGATAAAGTTGGATACCACGCGGCCATCATTGGGGTGCATTTTAGGGCCGTAGGTATTGAAGATTCTGAGGATTTTGATCTTTACCTGGTTTTGGATGTTGTAATCCGTGAAAAGCGTTTCTGCGCAGCGTTTTCCTTCATCATAGCATGAGCGTTTGCCAACAGGATTAACGTTGCCCCAGTATGTTTCGGGCTGGGGATGTACTGCAGGGTCTCCATAGACTTCACTGGTAGAAGCCTGCAGAATCTTTGCCTTGATCCGTTTGGCCAGTCCCAGCATATTGATTGCGCCCATCACAGAGGTCTTTACCGTTTTAATCGGATTGTACTGGTAATGGATGGGGGAGGCAGGACATGCAAGATTGTAGATTTCATCCACCTCGGCGTAATAGGACTGGGTTACATCATGTCGAACAAGCTCGAAATAGGGATGGTCCAGCAGGTGAACAATATTGATCTTGCTTCCGGTAAAAAAGTTATCAAGGCAGATCACATCATTTCCGTCGTTCAGCAGTCTTTCACAAAGATGGGATCCGATAAATCCTGCACCTCCTGTAATCAATATACGTTTCATCAGCGTGGGTATTATTGGCTGACCAGGGAAGGTCTGCGGCCGATGCTGTAATAAGAGAATCCATATTCGTTCATCTCTGAAGGATCATAAATATTCCGTCCATCAAAGATAACCTTTTCTTTCATAAGCTTTTCCATCATCCTGTAATTGGGTACCCTGAATTCTGCCCATTCAGTGGCAATGACCAATGCGCTTGCATCCAGCAGCGCCTCATGCCTGTCTGTTGCATACATGATTTTGTCACCGAGAATTCTTTGGGCCTCCTCCATGGCTACAGGATCGTAAGCGGTTACCTTTGCACCAGCATTGAGAAGCGCCTGGATAATGATCAGTGATGGTGCTTCACGCATATCGTCGGTCTCAGGTTTGAATGAGAGGCCCCATAATGCGATGTGTTTGTCCTTCACGTCTCCATTAAAGTGGGCAATCAGTTTGCTTCCGATAACCGTTTTTTGATGGTCGTTGGCATCTTCGACTGATTGCAGAATACGCAACGGGGTTTTATATTCCAGACCGGTTCTCACAAGTGCCTTTA
>JAGYMF010000055.1 GCA_018400695.1 Bacteroidales bacterium
TGTGAAATCGACTGTCTACATGCCCAATGCTTTCACACCAAATAACGACCTGCAGAATGATGTTTTCATGCCGGTCATGGATTTTATCCCCGAATCCTATCATATGATCATTTTTGACCGCTCGGGAAAAATCCTTTTTCAGACGGAAGATCCCCAGGAGGGGTGGGACGGCACCATGAACGGAAATGATAAAGCCGGTCCGGGGGTTTATATTTATCATATTGAATACCAATCTTATAACGTATCAAGAAATGATACGACCGGGCATGTCACGCTGATCTACCCTCAGTAATAGAATTCATAATCCCAGTTATTTATCCTGTCAACCGGGACAATAAAAGCAATTGCACACTTTTTGCGGTAGTTTTTACTACTATTTCATTAATTTTACGCTGTTCAGAACAGCGTTTACAAGGCAATCCGATGGGTGAAAAGATCATAACAGAAGAGACTCGTGTTCAGGAGGAGATGGAAGCCATCCTGCAGTATTGCGCCTACTGCAAAACGAAGAAGGACAAGGACTTGGTCATGAAAGCTTTCCGGATGGCGAACCAGGCTCATAAAGGCATGCGCCGCAAATCAGGGGAACCCTTCATCATGCACCCCCTGGCCGTTGCACGTATCGTTTCGGAGGAGATTGGCATGGGGGTGACCTCTGTAATCAGTGCCATACTGCATGATGTGGTGGAAGATACAGAACTCACCATTGAGAACATCGAAAATGCCTTTGGAAAAAAGGTGGCATCTATTGTAGAGGGGCTTACCAAGATTTCCGGCGTATTTGACAAAGAGTCCAATTCCCTGCAGGCAGAGAATTTCCGGAAGATGCTGTTGACCCTCTCTGATGATGTTCGGGTGATCATTATTAAGCTGGCCGACCGTCTGCACAATATGCGTACGCTCAATTCCCTTCCACATGATAAAAGGGTGAAGATTGCAGGAGAGACCATTTACCTTTATGCTCCGCTGGCTCACAGGCTTGGGCTGTATAATATCAAAACAGAGATGGAGGACCTGAGTTTGCTTCACCGTTACCCTAAGGTCTACAATGAAATCAGCGAGAAAATTGCCTTATCGGAGAAAAAACGTCAGCAACTGATCAACCACTTCTCCATCCCCATCATCGCCCGCCTTAACGAAAATAATTTTGACTACGACATATCAGGAAGGTCCAAATCGATCTATTCGATCTACCAGAAGATGCAAATGAAAAATGTCAGCTTCGAAGAGATTTATGACCTGTTTGCCATCAGAATTGTTTTTGAGCCTAAACCAATAGTGCCAGAGAAAACACAGTGCTGGGATATCTATTCGAATATTACGGACATCTATCCTCCAAAGCCCGACCGGATCAGGGACTGGGTCTCCACACCCAAAGCAAATGGCTACGAGGCACTTCACACTACCGTGATGGGTCCGAATGGGAAATGGATGGAGGTGCAGATCAGGTCGCGGCGGATGGACGAGATTGCAGAGAGAGGATTTGCCGCCCATTGGAAGTACAAAACCGCGGGTGCGGAAGACACCGAGCTGGATAAATGGGTAAAGAACATTCGTACGATGCTTGAAAAGCCCAGTTCAGATGCCATGGAATTCCTGGATGATTTCAAGTTGAATCTCTTTGCATCTGAAATCATGGTTTTCACGCCCAAGGGCCACATCGTCACACTCCCCAAGGATGCCACTGCCCTCGATTTCGCCTACGAGATTCACTCTGAGATAGGCAACAAGGCCATCGGTGCCAAGATCAACCATAAACTGCTACCGATCAATACAAAACTAAGCAGCGGAGACCAGGTAGAGATCCTTACTGCCGAAGGAAGAAAGCCTTCGGTGGAATGGAACGACTACGTCACGACAGTCAAGGCAAAATCGGCCATAAAAGCGACGCTGAAAGCTGAACGTAAAAACAGGATCGAAGTCGGTAAGCAGATGTTGGAGCAGCAATTAAAAAAAATGAACCTTACTCCCAGCGGACGGGTGTTTAAGAAGTTGCTGCCAGCCTTTGAATCCACCAACAAGGACCAGCTATATTCCAAGATCGGTGCGGGATTGGTATCCCTGGACAACCTAAAAGACATTCTGAGCAAAAACACCAAGAACAAATGGGTTCGTGTGTGGGATCTCTCCATGGGCCGCAGTCCATCACAGCCTGCAGATGAGAACGAAAGCATTTATGATGACAAGGGCAGACTGCTGTTAAAAGAACACCTGGATGACCAGAAGCAGAATTATGAACTCGGCAGCTGCTGTAACCCGATCCCGGGTGATGAGGTTATCGGTGAAAAACAGGCCGACGGACTGATCATTGTTCACCGGACCGATTGCAGTGATGCCATCAAAATAATGTCATCACAAGGAGATAAACTGGTAACTGTCAGCTGGACACAACACAAGGTTTTCTCTTACCTGGCACGCATCTACCTCAGCGGGTGGGACCGGTTTGGAGTCTACAACTCCATTACAAATACCATCGCCCAGGAATTCAACATCTCCATCAGAACCATCAACCTGCATGGGCATGATGGCATTTTTGACGGCACCATTGATCTGTATGTACACAATTCGAGTGACCTGAACAATCTTATTATGAACCTTGTAAAGTTGAAAGGGGTCGATTCGGTCCACAGGGTAGAAATCAAGGATCAATTATAGCAACCACATTCATAATCCCAAAAAAGATTCTTATATTCGTGCTGTAATTTTTAATTAGACTAATTATGGTAGGTGAAGATAACAGGGATACTGTAAAACAAATCTTTACGGAATACCTTGAAAAAAAGGGGCATCGAAAAACACCGGAGAGGTATGCGATACTGGATGAAATCTACTCCAGGGATGGCCATTTTGACATCGAATCACTGTACATTTTCATGAAAAATAAAAACTACAGGGTCAGCCGTGCCACGCTCTATAACACCATTGAATTATTGCTTGACTGCAACCTGGTTGTCAAGCACCAGTTCGGAAAAAACATCGCCCAGTTTGAAAAATCCTACCACTGCATGCAGCATGATCACCTGATCGACATGGAAACAGGCAACGTCATTGAATTCTGTGATCCGAGAATTGATGAGATTATCAGGACAGCCTGTGAACTTAACAATTTCAAGCCCAGTCATCATTCGCTGTATATTTACGGAACACGATCTGAAGAAGGCAACTCCGACAAATAGAATTTTCTTTCTGAAAAAATGCTTTTCAGCGAACAGTTTTTTTTATCTTTAGGCACAGAATCTAACGCCGGATGAAACCGGCGTATTTTATGTTAATGTATCTTTTATCTGATATGTAAATACAAAATTGAATTATATGAAAATTGATGTTCTTCTCGGACTCCAGTGGGGAGATGAAGGAAAGGGAAAAGTTGTTGATGTTCTTACCCCTGAATACGATGTTATCACCCGTTTTCAAGGAGGACCTAACGCCGGTCATACACTGGAATTCAACAACATAAAGCACATTCTGCACAATATTCCGTCAGGCATCTTCCGGGAAAACACGCTAAATATCATCTCCAATGGTGTGGTGCTGGACCCTATCGTTTTTCAACAGGAGGTTGAAAAGCTGGAATCCATGGGTGTTGACATTACCAAAAACCTGGTTATCAGCAATAAGGCCCACCTCATCATCCCCACACACAGGATTCTCGACGCTGCGTCTGAAGCAGCCAAAGGAAAATCAAAGATTGGCTCGACGCTGAAGGGAATCGGGCCGACCTATATGGATAAAACCGGTAGAAACGGTCTCAGGGTGGGTGATTTAGAACTTGATTTTAAAAGCAAATATACAGCGCTGAAAGAGAAACACCTGAACCTGTTAAAGATATACGATTACGCGTTCACCATCGAAGATGAAGAGAAATTTTTTGAAGGAATCGATGCCCTTCGCCGCTTTCAGTTCGTTGATAGTGAATATCTTATTCATTCCCTGCGCGAGAACAAGAAAAAAATCCTTGCTGAGGGTGCCCAGGGGACACTGTTGGATATCGACTTCGGATCCTACCCGTTCGTAACATCCTCGAACACCATCTGTGCAGGAGCCTGCACAGGCATGGGTGTAGCCCCTTCTGCCATCGGCGAGGTATTTGGCATCTTCAAGGCATATTGTACCAGGGTTGGCAGCGGCCCCTTCCCTACCGAACTGCTCAATGATGAGGGCGATCAGCTTCGTAACCTGGGAAATGAATTCGGGTCAACCACCGGTCGACCGCGGCGATGCGGATGGATGGACCTGGTGGCACTGAAGTATAGCATCATGCTGAATGGCGTTACCCAGCTGATCATGACCAAAACCGACGTACTCGACAGTTTCAGCGCTATCAAAGTTGCCACAGCGTATAAGGTTGGTGATGAAATCTCCGACCGGGTACCCTATTCAATGGATGAGAAGATCGAACCGGTCTATACTGAACTTCCGGGATGGAACACTGACCTTACTGGTGTCAGGCACAAAGCACAATTTCCAAAGGAGCTGACCGGATACATCCGGTTTCTCGAAAAGGAGCTCAAAGTCCCGGTTAAATATGTCTCCGTCGGACCTGACCGCGAACAGATTATCGCCCTGTAAACAACTGCTTACCCATACACGGTAACAGCAGCATATACAGTAGTCGCACCACCAAGTTCCTGCTAAAAAAGATCACTATTCATTTTTTTTAGTAAATTCACATGCTTAACTACCAACTTTAAAAACGATGAAAAACCTGGTTCAGTTCTTTGAAGAGAATGTGAAAAAGTTTCCAAACAATCCCTACATGTGGGAAAAACGTGATGGCACCTTTCAGCCTACCACATATAGTGAAATGCGCACCCTGGTCCACCAGTTCGCTGCCGGACTGCATCAGCTCGGTGTTAAAAAAGGGGACCGGCTAACACTTTTGGCGGAAGGCCGGGTAGACTGGGTAGTAGCGGAGATGGGCATGTTCTTCCTGGGCGCGATTGATGTGCCGCTTTCCATTCAACTCAACGAGTCCACTGACCTGATTTTCAGAATCAAACATTCGGAATCCAGCATTGCGATCGTATCTGCCACCCAGGCCCATAAGATCAATGCCATTAAAGACAAACTGCCTGACCTGAAAAAGATTATCCTGATGGACCCCAAGGAGAGGTATGAAGAGGACGAAGTCTATATGGGCGATATCATGGAGTCGGGCAGAAAATTCCTAGAAACTGACTTTGAATCCTTCAAAAAAATCTACGAGGCTGTGGAACCTGATGCTATTGCCAATATATGCTACACATCAGGAACAACAGCAGATCCAAAAGGCATCATGCTGAGTCAGCGAAACTATACCGCCAATACGGAACATGCTGTTTCAGTGATGACCATTCCACCGGAGGACAAGCTTTTTCTTTTTCTGCCGTGGGACCACTCCTTTGCGCATACAGCAGGCCTGTTTACCTTTATGCAGATCGGGGCAAGCCTGGCTGCACTGGAGGTGGGAAAGACAGGTTTTGAAACCAGGAAGAACATCTTCAAGAACATCCAGGAGATCAAGCCGGAGGTGATGTTCTCTGTTCCCACGATTGCAAAAAATTTCAGAAGCAACATCGAAAGCGGTATCCGGGCAAAGGGCAGAACCGTACATTCACTTTTCAAAGCAGGCCTCAGGGTCGGATATGCCTATAATGGGATCGGTAGCAACCGTGGAAAAGGTTGGAGATTGTTCCTCAAGCCGGTTTATGCCCTGTTTGATACTGTCGTATTCAAAAAAGTCAGGCTGGCCCTCGGGGGCAATATGAAATTCTTCATCGGCGGTGGTGCCCTGCTCGACATAGAGCTGCAACGCTTCTTCTATGCCATTGGAATCCCTATGTACCAGGGATACGGACTCACGGAATCGAGCCCGATGATCAGCATCAACTCCCCGGACAGGCATAAGCTTGGTTCATCGGGAATCATCCCCCACGATATTGAGATCAGGATCTGTGATATGGACGGCAATGACCTTCCACAAGGGGAAAAGGGTGAAATCGTGATCCGCGGTGAAAACGTGATGAAGGGATATTGGAAAAATGAAGAGGCCACCAAAGAGACCATCAGAGACAACTGGTTGTACACAGGCGACATGGGCTATTTGGATAAAGATGGTTTTCTTTACGTCCTGGGACGGTATAAGAGCCTGCTCATCGCCGATGACGGTGAGAAATACAGTCCTGAAGGACTCGAGGAAACCTTCACCGATCAGTCGGAATTTATCGAACAGTGCATTTTGCACAACAACCAGAACCCCTTTACCACCTGCCTGCTGCACCCCAATGCCGAAGCTCTGAAACGTCAACTGAAAAGTGCCGGGATCGATCCGGTAACTGAAGAGGGGGTGGATGCAGCCATCGAAATTATCAATAACGAGATCCGGGAATACAGGAGCAAAGGAAAATATGGTGACATGTTCCCGCAACGCTGGATTCCAACAACGATAGCGATCCTGTCGGAAGGTTTTACCATAGAGAACAAACTGATGAATCCAACATACAAGATTATCAGGCCAAAGATTACGGAACACTACGAAGAGCTGATACGTTTCCTGTATACCAATGAAGCGAAGAGCATCTTGAACAACAGGAACAGGGAACAGATGAAGATCCTGCTGACCTGATTGCTTCAGGCAACAACCGCGACTCCGTCAAGACTCAGCTTTTCGAGCTGCCATGATGGAATGCGATTTCCCATGACATTCAGGAATTCCAAAGATTCTACTTCGAAAAACGGTGACAGGTCATCAACATCATTGTTGCTGAGATCCACAACGCGAAGAAATGGCAATTCGTTCAGCCCGTCAATATAGCTGCAAAAGTTCATCATATAAATCCACAACATTCATGGCTGCAAAGATAGGAAAACAGACAACGATATAAATGATATATTAACAGCAGAAAAAGGCCAATTCCTCACATTTTATTTCGCGGGAGTGGGGATCTGTACATCAAATTTTTACGTTTAAGACATTTTTACTGTAAATTTGCATCTTAACTTTCATCTGTAATGAAAGTTCCATCAATCATCTATTATAAATTTTAGCTCTACAGATCATGAAAAAATACCTTGGTGTTCTCCTCCTCAGCATTACCATCTCTACCGTCAGCAGTCAGGACACAGCTGACACCCTATGGAAATTCAATGGCGTTACATCCATTAACTTCTCCCAGATGTCGTTGACCAACTGGGCAGCAGGTGGTGAAAATTCTGTATCAGGAAATGGAATCCTTAACCTGGCAGCCAACTACCTGAGCATGGATGGGAACAGCAGTTGGGCCAATGAACTCAGCCTGGGCTATGGACTGATCCAGCAGGGAAAAGACCCCGTAAGAAAGAGTGATGACAAGATCGACTTCGCCTCCAAGTATGGTTACAAAGCCAGCGAACACTGGAACTATACAGGAATGTTGAGTTTCAAGACCCAGTTCACTCAGGGTTATGCCAATCCGGGCGATATCGAAACAAGGACCAAGATATCCAATTTCATGGCCCCGGGATATATGAACCTCTCCTTTGGTATGGACTATAAACCCAGCGAAACCTTCACCATATTTATTGCACCGGTCACCGGTAAGATGACCTTTGTCATGGACGATGACCTGTCAGCCGCCGGTTCATTCGGTGTTGATGCCGGTCAGACAACCAGAAGCGAATTCGGCGGATATGTAAAGGTCGCCTTCACTGCCAAACTCATGAAGAACGTCAAACTGAATACCAAAGTCGATCTCTTCTCCAACTACCTGGAAAACCCACAATATATTGATGTGAATTTCGATGTTCTCCTAAGCATGAAAGTAAACGATTATATATCTGCTTCTTTCATCTCTCAGATCATCTATGACTACGATATTAGATTTGATGTACTGGATGCTGGAGGTGAGCCTACAGGTGAGACGGAGGGCAGGATTCAGTTCAAGGAGCTGTTTGGTATTGGTTTAACCTACAGTTTTTGATTCAGTTGAACATCCTGAACCGAAAACACCCAACTATCGCCGGTTCATTTCCCTCTTCGTCCCAACAACAAAAATTTCGCTATTTATGATCCTGCTCATTGCGGGAAAGATCAGTTGAGTACAAACAAAAACAAAAAAGCCATGGGCAAAACATACACACATTTCGAGACCGCGCAGATCCACGCCGGGCATGAGCCAGACAGCGACACCCATTCACGTGCGGTGCCGATCTACCAGACAACCTCCTACACCTTCAGGGATTCACAGCATGCTGCCGATCTTTTCTCCCTGAAAGAATTCGGCAACATCTACACCCGGATCATGAATCCGACCAATGATGTGATCGAAAAGCGCATCGCCGCACTTGAAGGAGGTGTGGCAGCATTATCCACCTCCTCCGGTCATGCCGCCCAATTCGTAGTATTCAACACCCTTCTTTCGCCGGGCAAAAATATTGTTTCCTCGCCCTTCCTTTACGGCGGCACCTTCAACCAGTTTAAGGTAACCTTCCGGAATTTCGGCTGGGAAGCACGGTTTGCCGCCAGCCTGGAAACAGAAGATTTTGAAGCGTTGATTGACGAAAACACCCGTGGCATCTATCTCGAATCGATCGGAAACCCGGGATTTAACATTCCCGACTTCGAAAAATTTGCTGCACTGGCAAAAAAACATGACCTGCCCATCATCGTCGATAACACCTTCGGAGCCGGCGGATACCTTGTCAGACCCCTTGCGCTGGGTGCCCATATCGTTGTTGAGTCAGCCACAAAATGGATTGGAGGTCACGGCAGCTCCGTAGGCGGAATTATCGTCGACGGTGGCAACTACAACTGGGGCAACGGCAAATACCCCCAGTTCACTGAGCCTTCAGACGGATACCACGGACTGGTATTCTGGGACGCCTTTGGTGCAGGGTCACCTTTTGGAAACATCGCTTTCGCGGTGAAGGCGCGTGTAGAAAGCCTGCGTGATATCGGAACGAACCAGAGCCCTTTTAATACCTTTCTGCTGCTGCAGGGTCTTGAGACCCTCTCCCTGAGAATGGAACGCCATATAGAAAACACCCTCGCACTCGCCCGCTGGCTTGACCGACATCCCCGGGTCGACAGCGTAAATTATCCCGGCCTCGCATCGTCCCCACACCATGCAATGGCACAGAAATACATGCCCAAAGGCCCCGGGGGCGTTCTTTCGTTCACCCTCAGCGGCAGCAAGGAGAATGCCATGAAACTGGTCGACTCCCTGCAGCTGATCAGCCATCTCGCCAATGTAGGAGATGCCAAAACACTGATCATCCAGCCGGCTGCCACGACACACCAGCAACTCACAGAGAAAGAGCAGGTCAGCGCCGGTGTAAGTCCTTCAATGCTGCGGGTATCAGTAGGACTGGAGCATATCGATGACATCATTGCCGACCTTGATCAGGCGATTGCAAAGGTGTTCGGCTGAACGCAGGTCTGAACGGCAGTAGGACAAAAGTCCCCTGCTGTGCCTGTTTACCGAAGCAGGGAACTTTAATATTATCCTTACCTTTGTATGCTGAAAACCGAATATGATAAAAAAACCTGAAATACGGGAATTGCTGAAAGAGAAGGTCCTGGTGCTCGATGGTGCCATGGGCACCATGATACAGAAACTGAAGCTAACGGAAGAAGATTTTCGCGGGAAGCTGCTCGCCTCCCATTCCGAGAACCTTTCCGGGAACAATGACATCCTCTGCATCACCATGCCGCAGGTAATCCGCGATATCCACCGGGAATTCCTCGATGCAGGTGCGGATATCATAGAGACCAATACCTTCAACGCCAACAGCATCTCCCAGGCCGATTACAGCACCGAAAAATATGTTTACGACATCAATGTAGCTGCAGCCCAGATTGCACGAAAGCTTACCGATGAATACACGTTCAAGGATCCCCAAAAACCCAGGTATGTTGCCGGCTCCATAGGTCCGACCAACAAAACCGCTTCCATGTCGCCCGATGTAAACGATCCGGGCTACAGGGCCGTCAGTTTTAACGAGCTGAAGGCAGCCTACAGGGAGCAGGCAGAAGGGTTGCTGGCAGGGGGAGCGGAACTGTTCCTTATAGAGACCATTTTCGACACCCTCAATGCCAAAGCATCGCTGGTCGCGCTGAATGAACTCTTTGAAGAGAAGGGGATCAGACTTCCGGTCATGGTCTCAGGCACCATCACAGATGCATCGGGGAGAACGCTCAGCGGACAGACGCTGGAAGCCTTTATACACTCCGTTTCGCATATCGACCTGCTCTCTATCGGACTGAATTGTGCCCTGGGTGCCAAGGAGATGCGCCCATACATCAAAGAGATCGCAGGAAAATCGCCCTTCTTTGTAAGTACCCATCCCAATGCGGGATTGCCCAACCAATTTGGCGAATATGATGAGACGCCGGAGATGATGGCCGGCCATATAAAAGGCTTTCTCGATGAAGGGTATGTAAACATCGTGGGAGGATGTTGCGGCACCACGCCTGACCATATCCGCGAATTTGCCAGACTGGCAAAAAACAGCAGGAGGCATGAGATCCAACCACAGAAAAGATCCTTCAAGCTGAGCGGGCTGGAGCCACTTGCCGTGTTCGAAGGATCAAACTTCATCAATATCGGTGAAAGGCTGAATGTCGCCGGGAGCAAGAAATTTGCCAGGCTTATCAGGGAGAAGAGGTATGAAGAAGCACTGGGGATTGCATTGCACCAGGTGGAGAGTGGCGCACAGGTACTGGATATTAATCTCGATGATGCCATGTTGGATGCAGAATACGAGATGGTCCATTTCCTCAACCTGATGATATCGGAACCTGACATCGCCCGCGTCCCTTTTATGATAGACTCCTCCAAGTGGAACGTAATCGAAGCGGGACTGCAGTGTGTACAGGGAAAATCGATCGTCAACTCCATCAGCCTGAAAGAAGGTGAAGTGATCTTTGCTACGCAGGCCCGTAAGATCAGGGACTACGGTGCTGCTGCTGTAGTCATGGCCTTCGATGAGACGGGTCAGGCTGACACCTACGAACGCCGCACAGCGATCTGCCAGCGGGCTTACAATATCCTGACAAAGGAGGTGCACTTTCCACCCGAAGACATCATCTTCGATCCCAATATCCTGACCATTGGTACCGGGATGGAGGAGCATAACAATTATGCGGTTGATTTCATCCGGACTGTTGAATGGATCAAGGCCAATCTGCCCCACGCCAAAGTCAGCGGCGGTATCAGTAACCTCTCCTTCTCGTTCAGGGGCAATAACATCGTACGGGAAGCGATCCACTCCTCCTTTCTTTACCATGCCATCCGTGCCGGACTGGATATGGGAATTGTCAATCCCGCGATGTTACAGGTATATGATGAGATACCCAAAGAGCTCCTGCAACATGTTGAAGACCTGATCTTCAACCGCCGGCCGGATGCGACGGAACGGCTGCTTGCATTCGCAGAGACAACAAAAGAGACAGGCCCCGCGGAAAAACGCACCGAAGCGTGGCGGTCAGCCAGCGTGGAAGAGCGGTTAAAAC
>JAGYMF010000056.1 GCA_018400695.1 Bacteroidales bacterium
TGGCAGTCTGAGCGAGAAAGGCATACCGCTTTTCACTCTGCTCATAATCCTTGTTGGCAGCAGGTAGCTGCTTATTGCGTGCATTGCGTTCCTGTTCGTTGCTAGCCATTTGATCCGGTATTTATCTTCAGCACCGACTGAAAGCTTGAATAAGCAATGTAGGAAATTCCAGCGAAACCCTCGTAGTCTCTTATTCAAAAAAAAATGATACAGAAAAGAAGTTGTACAACCAATGGCCGAAAACAAGGTTGATATATCAACCTATAATCCAGAACAAATCATCACCCGTCTGCTGTTATTCATTTAACAATGATTACAGGCTATTAATGAGGTCCTGACACGTTTTTGTCAATTCACAGAGACTTCTTAGAACAATTGAAATAATAAATCGTTGTCTTTGTGTTGTCTATTAAGGATTTTAAGATCTTTTTTTATTTATTTACAACTTATTTCTTACGTAAACCTCTCAAACCATGAAAAAACAACTTCTACTCTTATCTTTTCTGCTCATCAGCCTGACCGGCTTTTCTCAAACAAACAAATCAGGCACAATCTCAGTAAACGAAACATGGAACACAGCAGGCAGCCCTTATAATGTTACGGCCAACCTGACAGTTGCCGACGGGGTAACACTGACAATACAGAGCGGTGTTACTGTCAATGTTGGTTCCGGACAAAAGATCGAGGTGCTGGGTACACTTAATGCCACGGGCGCAACGTTTACCTCGGCAGAAGCCTCTCCTGCTCCGGGTGACTGGTTATACATCGTCGTAGGAAATTCATCTGTAGAGGGGTCAGCGACCCTGACCGACTGTGATGTGCTTTATGCAGATTATTTCTACCTGTATAGCGGTACAGCAACACTGGACGGCACAGACCTCCTGAATTTCTACAATTACGGAATCAATATCCGTAATTCCGATGGAACTGTCGTGATGCAAAGCGGAGACATAAGCACATCGTCCAGCTGGGCATCGACAAATACAAGTGGAGCCGGTGTAACAATGGGTAGTGGAGGTAACATAACACTTAACAATGTCAACATCAGTAATTTCCACAATGGTATTTACAGCAATTATTTTGGGCCTTCGATGGTTGATATTGACAACACCTCAATAAGCAACGGCACAAACGGGATACGGTTCCATACAAATGATACGGTTCAGATCAATACCGTTTCAATATCAAACACTGACAGGCCATTTTTTTATGATGGCGCGGGCCACCTGATCGTAGAAGGCACAAACACTTTCACCGGGAACCTTTATAATGTTGCACATATTAATTTCTCTTCCAACAGCAACGACTGGGTACTTCCCACCCTGAATATTCCTTACTGGTTTAATTCGGGCTTTACCGTAAATGAGAGTGGAAGCCTGACCGTGGGTACAAATAATATTATCAAGTCGAACAATGTAATTTCAATGAACGGAACCCTCTATGCCGATGCCCCGGAAGGATCCAATATTTTCTTCACCTCCCATATCGATGATAACTGGGGTGGGGATTCCAACAACGACGGATCGGCAACTGCGCCTGCAGCAGGAAACTGGCAGGGTCTGCGATTCAACAATGACAGCACAGCATCTTCCTCTGTCCTTCGCAGGGTAAAAATCCGGTATGCTGGTTCCTATAACAGCTATTATGGTTATCTTGATGGAGGGGTCTCAACTGTTAATGCCAGCCCGACCATAGATTCCTGTGAATTTACAAGCAATATCTTCGGCATTGTCATGAAAGGAATATCAAATCCTGAATTGTCATATACGTCGATAGGCTCCAGTGCAGTAACCCCGATCGCCATGTCATTTGAATCCAACCCGGTGATGACCGAGAACATGTTGTCATTCTCCGACAACCAGTACGACGCCATCGGCCTCGTCGGTGGCACGCTCACTGCCGATGCATCCATCATCCAACGTTCCTTTACCAATGTCGACAGCATCACCTATTTCATGCTGGGAAAAATCACCGTTCCCCAGGGCAAAACACTGACCATTGATCCCGGGGTTGTGATAAAGGGAGACAACCAATACAATATCCTGGTCGAAGGAACGCTGATCGCTGAAGGGACTGCTTCAGATCCGATCGTATTTACTTCGGCAAAGGACGACAATCACGGTAATCCCAACGATACCAATAAAGACGGCACCACGACCACCCCCGCAATCGGTAATTTTGGTGGTATATTTTTTGCCCCCACTGCAAGCAACAGCTCATCCATTGATCATTGCCTCATTAAATATGCATCGGCACGCAATGAAAGTTATTACAGTACCAGCATGGGAGATGCCGCGATCGTCACAGCCAATGTCAGTCCTTCCATCACCAACAACGAGATCAAGGATGTTAATTACGGTATAAAGTTCTATGAGGCCTCCAGCGCATCGGTATCCAACAACAGCATGGTCAACGTCAATTATACACCCTTTGCAGTATCAGGTTCAGCAGACCCTGTATTTTCAGGAAACACCTACTCCAACGTAGGCTGGAACGCACTTGGCCTGCTTGGTGGTACAGTATCTCAGAATGGAACCATCAGAAAGCGAACTGTTGCTGGGTACGAAAACATTACCTACATACTTCTAAGTACAATGACCATTAACGAAGGAACCTATGTTGATGTTGAGCCTGGAGTCGTAATCAAATTACTCAATCAAAGTATTGTTGTACAAGGTGGATTCCAGGCGTTGGGAACCACGACAGAAAAGATTGTTTTCACCTCTACCTATAATGATAACATCGGTAACCCGGGCGATACCAATGGCGATGGTAATTCTACATCACCCTCCCGCGGGAACTGGGACAGGATCCTTTTCGAGGACACCAGTGATGACGTATATTGTAAATTAGACAATGTTGAAGTAAGCTATGGTGGCGACAACTGGAGTTATCGCAAATACTCTTCTCTTCAATTCATCAATGCCAGCCCGGTGATCTCAAACACACTGATCAACCAGGGATTGCATTACGGACTGAAAATAGAAGGAAACGCAGCACCTGTTTTCGATGGCGTTACCGTTCAGAATTGTGAAGCCAGTCCGGTGGGGATGTCACTAACATCCGATCCGCAGTTCAGCAACATGTCATTTGTCGCCAACCGCGACAAGGCACTGGCCCTGCTTGAAGGAACACTGTCTTCGGATGCTACACTCGAGGTAAGGAATGTGGCAGGCATTGATAATATCGCCTATGTACTCGATAAGACACTAACTGTAGGCTCCAATGCAACACTTACCCTTGTCCCGGGTATCGTGATCAAATCTTACGGCCAATATATTTATGTCGATGGCGCACTTGTTGCAGATGCAACTGCTGACAATAAGATCACATTCACCTCAATCACAGATGATTCAGCCGGTGGTGACAGCAACGATGATGGAAACAATTCCGTGCCCGCCCCCGGCAACTGGGGAGGCATCGTGTTCCGCTCAAGTGGCATCGACAATGCTAACATTCTGCAGAACTGTAATATCAGGTATACAAGCAACCCAATCCAGGTGCAGAATGCTTATGCTTTGATCGACTCGTCTATCATCGAACTGGCAAGCTACAATGCATTTACCATCAGTGGATCTGCAGATCCGGAAATAACCAACAACGAAATCTTTAATGTGGGTTATTTCCCTGTGCGCATGAGCATGTTCTCAAATCCTGTTTTCTCCGGGAACAGCTTTGCAAACGTCGGGGCTTCATCCATCGAAGTAATCCCTGAAACATATTCGCAGTCAGACACTATTCCATTCAGAAGTTTTGCAGGGATTGACAGTATCACATACCATCTTAACGGCACCTACACAATCAATGACGGAACCGTTCTAACCATTCCCGCCGGAATGGTATTAGAAACAACAAGGAATTATTCATACAATTCCTATTCATCAGCGAATTTCAATGTAAACGGTCGTTTGATGATCGAGGGTACTGAAACAGAACCGGTTGTATTCACAAACTTCTATGACGACGAATACGGTCGGCCACTGGACAGTGGAAATGATGGTCCGACAAGCATTCCGCGCTGGAATAACACATGGATCACTTTTAACAACGTTAGTGATGATTCCAGCAAAATTGACCATGCAATTTTCAGGTACAGCAACTACGGTTTAGAACTGAAAAGTGCTTCCCCAACAGTCTCAAATACCATGTTCCGGGATCTGCAAAGGGGGATTACCATGAATGGTGTTTCTGAACCGTTGCTCTCAGGAAATACGTTTCATGACCTCGAATACAGCCCATTTACGATTTCTCTGGTTGCTTATCCTGCGTTAACCGAGAACAATGTTATTTCGGGTACTACCTATAAGATGATAGAAGTAAACAACTACGAAACACTTACACAGGATGTAACCCTGCCCAGAAGATCGTTTGGCGGAATTGAAAACATCCCCTACATGTTCAATTACTATACAGTAGGAACCGGGGCCATACTCAGCATCGATCCGGGAGTTGTGTTGAAATTCAGCAACAGTGGATATATAAAAGTAGAGAAAGGCTTACTGGCAAGCGGCAAAGAGGGTGCCGACAGCACCATTGTTTTCACCTCCATCTATGACGACTTCTACGGGGGAGATTCAAATGCCGATGGCGATAACACAGCGTCAAGTGATGGTTCATGGCAGGGTCTCCAGTTCCAGAACACTGCTATTGATGCTTCCTGTGTCATTACCAATGCAGTGATCAAAAATACCGGGTATTATCCGGCTGTCCAGACAAACAGCGCCAGCCCGAGCATTACGTATACCTCATTCATTAATGTAAATGAAGGGGTTAAGATCCAGGGATCATCCAATCCCGTGATCAACTATAACGATTTCTTCGATGTGAACAGCTTTGCAGTAAACAATGTTGACAAATCGTTTACCATCGATGCAACAAACAACTGGTGGGGTAACAATTCCGGTCCTACCCACGTGAACAATCCCGATGGAACGGGTGAGGAAGTTACCGATGGCGTAACCTACGATCCGTGGATGACCATTGGCAACAATCCCATCATGGGCGATGTGAGTCTGAACGGAAGGGTGCAGGCCTTTGATGCTTCGCTGATCCTGCAGCATGCAGTAGCCAGCATCACACTTGATGCTAACCAGCAAGCCGTTGCAGATGTAAGCGATAACGGTGATGTTTCAGCATTCGATGCATCATTGATCCTCCAGTTCTCTGTAGGACTGATCGACTATTTTACTGCGGAGCAAACCAAAAAATCGACAGCTGTCCAAACGGTCTCCAATGTTGAACTGAGCATGGACAATCTTGCCGTGAACCCGGGCGAAGAGATCTCAATTCCAGTAAGAATTGACAGGGTGGATAACCTGTATGCCTTACAAGCCGTCTTCACATACGACCCTGCTGTACTCAAACTTTCATCTTTTTCATCCACAGCATTGTTCAATGATATGAATGTGAACACCAACATCACCGCCGGCAAGGTATATATCGCAGCAGCAGGTACTGCTCCAATAAACGAAGCAGGGATCATAGGCTACCTCACATTCACAGTTGAGGAGACCATCGCTGAGCAGGGTGCGACAAATATAGAGGTAGACAGCTTCCTGGCCAATGAAGTCAACCTGACAGCCCTGGCTTCGGGAGCCGAGATATCGTTCTATGGCAATCCGACAACTGTTCATCTTCCAGGTGACGTTCAATCCGGACTCAGTGAGATCTATCCGAACCCTGTACGTGAGTACACCAACATCAGTTACAGGATTGATGAGCATAGCCAGTATGTAAAACTCGAGGTATACAATACGTTCGGACAGGTTGTTTCAAGCCTGGTGAATGAAATGCAGCTTACCGGTAATTATACGTTCCAGTGGGATGCTACCGACGAGAGTGGAAACAGGCTTTCCGAAGGTGTGTACTACATCAGGTATCAATCCAACGGCGATACACAGACAAGAAAAGTACAGATCATTCATTAGTAATGAGTTGTGGATTCTATCAATGAATGCGAACATTTAAAACAGATTACTAATGAGACAAACAATCAAATATTTCATGATTCTCTTCCTGCTACTCGCAGGTGGAGAATCATTCAGTCAGACAATCGGTATCCGAATCCCGGATACAACAGGAGTGCAGGGCACATACGTAGATGTACCAATGTATGCTGACAGTACTTTTACAGACAACGAGGTGCTGTCATACGTGGTCAGTTTTAACTACAACAGCACATACCTAAGAGCTGATTCAGTGATCACTGAGGGAACCATTGCCGGCGCTTTCGGGGCAGCAACTGCAAATCTGGATAACCCTGGTGAAGTGGTGATTGCCGGGGCGGGTTCATCGCCCCTGACTGGATCAGGTACATTCGTGGTTATTCGTTTTGAACTGCTCAATCCGGGCACGGTCTACTTCACATTTTCCGGACCTGAAGGCAACTATTTGAATGAGGGGACTCCTGAAATGGTGCAGCAAAACGGCAGAATTTCCATTGCACCTGCGCCCAAAATAACCATTGGGCCCAACAGTTCCCTGCTTCAGTCAGGCGAACAACTCCAGATGGTTGTCAGCGGAGACACGCTTTCACCATTCATATGGGAAGTAGCTGATACTGCAGTTGCAACCATCAATCAGGACGGACTGCTCACTGCAAAAGGACCGGGGCACACGAAGGTGAGCGTAACTGATAACAACGGCCTCACAGACATTACTGACGGTTCCATTGAGGTGCGTGGTTACAGGCTCAGTGTTCCGGATAACCTGAAGGAATGGCAGGGAGGTACCATTGATATTCCTGTTAACACCACTGACCTGTCGGGTCTTGATGTGGTGTCAGGAAACTTCACGATCACCTACAACCAGTCGGTTCTTGAATTTGTTGATATCCATACGGATACAACGCTGCTCGACGGCATCGTTCCTCAATATAACTTAGGGAACAATGCCATTGACATTGCATTTGCAGCGGACGCACCGCTTACCGGCGAAGGAGCGCTCATGTACCTCAGGTTTCATGTCTCCTCTGAAAATACAGGAGCGACCAGCCTGGGCTTCAGTGATGTGGTTTTTAATGAGGATCTGCTGGCCATGGTTGTGAATGGCTATTTCTCAACCATCAATTTTGCAAATATCAATATCAGTCCAAACACTACAACGATGATTGCCGGAGATTCCCTCCAGTTATCAGCTTCAAACGGGATACTGCCCTATACCTGGAGTTCCAGCGACACGACAGTTGCCAGAATAGATACTACTGGCATGCTTTTCGGAGTACAAAGCGGTATAGTACAAATCACAGTTGTTGACTCGGTCGGCGCGACAAAAACCAGCGGAAACATCACAGTAATCGATACAGAAGTGTTCGTCCCGGACACCACGGGCCCGGTCAATGGCGCGTTCAACCTGCCGGTTTACATCGACGATCTTCCTCAAGGGAGAACTGTATCATCCCTCGAAGCTGAATTCAGCTTCAGGACACCGGAACTGGAATATGTAGAAATTGTAACCGCAGGAGCCCTGACCAATGGCTGGACATTTTCGGAATCCTCTTCAGGAAACAGCATCAACCTTGCCATGGCAGGAGCGAACGGATTCAGCCAGGAAGGCATCCTTTTCTTCATACGGTTCAATTTAACAGCAGACCTTACCCTTAATGAAAATGCCTATGTAAATATCAACAATGTTTTATTGAATGAAGGTGTCCCAAATGCACGTACATTTAATGGAAGCATCAGCGGTTCGAAAAGTGAAGACCTGGGTGTTTCGGCTATCCTGAGTCCCGCTTCGGCATGTGAGCTCACAGAGGCAGAAAACGTAACGGTTTCCGTGCATAATTACGGCTACATTACCTACAGTGCAGGAGATACCATTGTTGTTGGATACCAGCTGAACAGTGAAACACCGGTGACAGACACGTTAATTCTGGCAGCTGAACTGCCGCCTTCATCTTCAGTGGATTTCACCTTCGATTCAACACTGAACATGTCTGCACCGGGCACTTACAGCCTCAGCGCCTATACATTGCTGAGCAGTGATTTTGACGGAAATACGGGAAATGATAAGAAAACCGTACAGATAGAAGCATACGGGGATCTTGCCGTTTCGCTGGGCAGTGATGTAGTTGCCTGTGAAGGAGACACGGTAGTGCTTCAGGCAGGTGCCGGGTTTGAGTCCTATACCTGGTCGAATGGCGGATCAACCACAGAAATGGTTGAGGTAACTGATCCAGGTTCATATGCTGTGGTTGTAACCAACGCGCTCGGTTGTGAAGGTACCGATACGGTTTCGGTTTCATTCACTATACCTCCGACAATTGATCTGGACAATGATACCACCATTTGTGAAGGTGCTGCTTTTACGCTTGATGCAGGAACAGGGTTTACTGCATACAGCTGGAATGGTGGTGTTTCATCATCTCAACAGTTCTCAGTTGATACCTCAGGTGCCTATTTTGTTGAAGTTACTGATAACAATGGCTGTTCTTCCATATCCGATACAATCAATGTTACGGTATTGCCATTGCCGGTTGTGGATCTTGGTGCCGACACCGCTTTGTGTGCAGGTGAAATACTGGAACTATCTGCCGGTACAGGGTTCAGCAGCTACGCCTGGTCAACCGGGAACTCCACAGAAGCGATTTCAATTGACCAGCCCGGAACTTACATCGTAACCGTTGGCAATGAGAACGGATGCCTGGGCAGCGATACAATCGTGGTTGATTTTGTGCAGGTGGATGTTAACCTCGGTGAAGATGTATTTCTCTGTGAAGGATCAGACTACACGATCCAGGCACCAACCGGAGATTACCTGTATGAATGGTCCGATAACAGCACCGGAAGTGCGATCACTGTAAACCAGACCGGAACCTATTCCGTTACGGTCACCGATATTGTTACCGGGTGCTCAGATGCTGATACCATCTATGTATCATTCAGCGCTGATATTTCAGTAGACCTTGGTCCCGACATATACACCTGCAGCACCGAGCCCGTTGTCCTTTTTGCAGGTGACGCATTCGATACCTACAGCTGGGAGGGCTCAACCGAAACCTCTTCCAGTCTGATGGTAACCGAAGCCGGAACATACGTTGTAACAGTCACCAGCGGCAGCAACTGCTCTGCAACGGACACGGCAGAGGTATTTTACAATCCCGCTCCAACGCTCGAGCTGGGAGGCGATATTGCTGCATGTGCGGGTGATACTGTACTGCTTGTCGGACCTTCCGGTTTTTCAGTTTATAACTGGAACAATGGAATGTCGGATAATGACACATTGCATGTGACCGAAGCGGGTACATATGTACTGGAAGTTGCCAACGAATCCGGATGTACAGTCAAGGACTCCCTGAATGTTGCTTTTAATTCAATCCCAGATATTACCATCAGCGGGGATACAATCATCTGTGAAGGCAGCACCGTTGAACTTACAGCGTCCGGGGCCGATGCATATGAATGGAGCACGGGAGAGACATCCGCATCCATCTTTGTATCACCCATGGAAACAATGAATTATGAAGTAAGAGGGACTGTCAATGCGTGCGCTGCGACCTCATCGATCACTGTCCATGTCAGTGAATCCTACCTGATCGAAGAAAGTTTGACCATTTGCGAAGGGGACAGTGTATTGTGGGAAGGCAACTATTATTCTATTGCAGGCACCTACGATGTCTCCTACACATCATCATCAGGTTGCGACAGCACAATTGTTCTTAACCTTACCATGTTTGACATACCCGAAACACCCGTTGTTACATTCAGTGATTCAATCCTCACATCGAGTGCAACTGAGGGTAACCAGTGGTATCTCAATGGCACCGCCATTGAAGGAGCGAGCGCTCAGACATTTGAGGTAATTGAAGAGGGCAATTACTATGTGATCGTTACCAGTGTCAATGGATGTGTTTCCGCACCTTCAGACACTTTAGCGGTGACCTTCACAAATATTGCGGATTTCAATAATTTCAATGTGAATATCTATCCGAATCCGGCTACTGAGATGTTGTTCATTGAAAACAACAGTGGAATGGATATGCAATTTGAGATCTATGACCTCACCGGAAAGAAGATGAAAAACACGATCATCAGGAATAATTTTGAAGAAGTGGACGTCATTGATCTGGAACCATCACTCTATTTCCTCAGGATTACCATTGATGGAAACACAAGGGTGGATAAAGTAATCATCGAATAGACAAAAACATCTTTTATCCTGAAAACCCTTCCTGCATTGCGAGGAGGGGTTTTTCTTTTTAAGTTGATGCAAAATATTTCCACATACGTATTATCTTTATCATATCAGATAACAACCAAATAACAACAGGACATGAAAAAACGTATCGCAGCCATTCTTCTCCCGGTATTTCTATGCTCAATAGCCAGCATAGCCCAGACACAGGTAACGGGGTTCGTTTTTGAGGACCTCAACGGTAACAACAGGTTCGACAAAAAGGAAAAAG
>JAGYMF010000057.1 GCA_018400695.1 Bacteroidales bacterium
ATGTGTTCTTATTGTAATAATCGGCAACAATAGATACACGGCCTCCCAGCATTGCCAGGTCCAGTCCGACATCAAGTTGCTGCGTGGTTTCCCATCTCAGGTCGTCATTTCCGATCCGGTCCTGGTAGTATCCGATTGCCGGGCCTGCATTGTTGAAATAATACTCATTGGTAGAGAGGGTAGGGACATAGAGGTAATTGGGAATGGCATCGTTCCCGCTTGTCCCTATGCTGGCCCTAAGTTTCATGTTGTATATGGCAGGAACATTCTCCAGGAATGGTTCTGAACTGATCCTCCAGGCCAGTGCCAGAGAGGGAAATTGTGCGAACCGGTTATTTGGTCCGAACTTGGAGGATCCGTCGATCCGGTGTGTTAGCGTGGCGAGGTATCGCTGCTTGTATCCATAGTTGATCCTTGCCAGGTAGGAGACGAGCGCCTCTTCGGAAAAACCTGTATAGATTGTAGGAACATTGGCAGCATCGCTTATACCGAAGTATTCCAGGCGGTCATTGGGAAATCCTGTAACGATTTCAGCGAATGATCGCTGGTCTTTTTTCTGATAAGTAAAACCTGCAAGGGCGTTGATACGGTGTTCACCGGTCTCGATACTATAAGTGAGGGTGTTTTCATTTAAAACAGCGTTAAATTCAGCATGTGAGAAACGTGCCTGTCCGCCGTTGAAACTACCGGAATAGGTATAGGTCGGATTGTAAAAATCCTGCAGATTCTGGTACTGATCAAAACCAAAGGACACTTTCAGATCAAGTCCTTCGATAATCTCCAGTGTTCCGAATACATTTCCCACGAATTTGAAGGTGTTGGTAATGGCCTTGCGGTCCTGCGTTACTGCTACCGGATTGTCCAGCCAGGCGTCGGCTTCCGGGTCTTTGATGGTATACTGACCGGTTGAGTCACGGACCGGAAGTGTTGGAGCCATGGTGAGGGAGGTGTTCACAACACCCGGAAAAAACCCGGCCTGGGTAGAAGAACCGATGGTATTGGCTTTTGTTTTGTTAACGGTAAGATTGGTTCCCACTTTGATCCGGGTTCCAATGGCATGGTCAATATTTGTTCTGAAAGAATATCGTTTAAAATCAGATCCAATGATGATCCCGTCCTGATCGAAATAACCTCCGGTGATTGCATACCTGGTCCTGTTATTCCCTCCGGAAAAGCTGAGCTGGTAGTTCATCGTGGGGGCGATCCGGTAGATCATGTCCTGCCAGTCTGTACCTTCTCCCAGTGATGCCGGATCCGGGTATTTAGGTTCAAAAGTTACCCCATCTTCGATGGCCGCATTTTCGCCAGCCTCGTCAAAAAGCACGGCATACTGGGCGGCATTCATGACTTCGATTCTCTTAGCGATCTCCTGTATGCCGAAGTAACTTTCAAAAGAGATATTGTCTTTACCTGCTTTTCCCCGTTTGGTTGTGATCAACACCACACCGTTGGCCCCTTTTGCACCGTAGATAGAGGTGGCAGAAGCATCTTTCAGGATTTCCACTGACTCTATATCGCTGGGGTTCAAAGAGCTTAATGCATTTATGAGTGGTGAGCTGGTCCATGACAGGTTGGTTCCCGTGTTCACCTGCATACCATCGATAACATAGAGTGGCTCATTTGCAGCGTAGATGGAGCTTGCACCCCTGACCCTGAAGAAGGTTGATCCGCCCGGTTGTGCAGAGGTCTGCACGATCTGAACACCGGCTACCCGTCCCTGCAATGCCTGGTCAAGCGATGTCACCGGGTTTTTCATCACGTCTTCCACCTTTACCGAGCCGACAGAGCCGGTGAGGTCGCTTTTTCTCACACTACCGTAGCCAATGGCCACCACCTCTTCAAGGCCGATCACATCTTCATCCATGGAGACATCAATCACTGAACGGCCTTCAATGGGGATATCCTTCGTTTTCATCCCGATGAAGGAGAAGACCAGGTGGGTAGCAGATGCGCTTACCCTGATTGAGTAATTTCCTTTGGTGTCGGTGATCGTTCCGTTCTGCGTTCCTTTCTCCAGGATGCTGATCCCGGGCAGTGGTTCCCCGGTATTTGCCTGTAAAACCTGTCCGGTGATTGTTTGGGACTGGGCAAATGCATTCATGCCCGGCAGCATCAGGATGACCGCTAACAGGATCATCAACCAACCGTTCCTGTTGCTTCCATGCAAGGTGAGTTTTCCGCTGCTTTTTGTAGTGTATAGTTTCATTTCAGTGGGTTTAGTTGTTTTACTTAATTTTTTAATAAGATCATTACCGGGATTGATACCACATTGTTGTCATGGTTGATCCTGAATAAATAGAACCCATTTTGTAAGGCATCATTTATAAGATTAATCCTGTGTCTTCCTGCATTCGTCCAGGCAGGTTCACGGTTAGCGATCCGCCGCCCCTGAACATCAAAAATCTCCCAGGAGAGCATTCCGTTTTCTTGCAGTTCAATGCTGAGCTGTGTCAGGTCTTTCACAGGGTTTGGATAGAGTCGCACCTTGCGGTCGGATGAGACGGGCTCCCCTGCGTCGCTGAACCAGAAGTCGTATGAGATGTTGCGGTATGGCACGCGGATAAACTGTGGTCGGTAGAGTTCCACATTGGAAAAGATCGACCAGAAATCGCCGTTGACATTATAGGAGACCAGCAGTTCGTTGTTCTTATTGAATTGTGGGTGGGCATAGGCATTATAGGTAAAGGTGCTGCCTGAGGTTTCCGGTGTTGTATAGATTTTTGTTTTGTTTTTCCAGGGACCGGTTGGAGTGTCGGCCACGTATGTAAAGATTTCCGGTGAAAGCCAGATGTGTTGGGTCAGCAGAATATATTTTCCGTAATATGAGGAAACACTGTACTGCTGGGATACAGGTATATCCTGAAAGGGTTGTGATGCTGCGGGATCGGTCGACCAACCGAAGCCATCGTAGTATTCCCAGGAGGATTGATCCATGATATTTCCCTCTGTTGTGCGGGCAACATGGGGGTAGGGGATATTGAAATTGTCCGGGTCGCTTTTTCTGCCATAGATATACAGGTAGCCGGTATCGGCAAGGATCCTGTCACCATAAAGCACGCCGTTGATTGCGTGGGCCTGTATTGGTATTGCGTTGATGAATTCCAGTCCGGGCCAGGTCAGGTTGGCGATATCATTGCCGGCATGCGCAAAATTAAAACCTTCGGTACCATTGTCGGCATGCCGGAATTTAGCGACAAAAATCCTGAGGGTGTCGTTTTCCACGATTCCGTGTTCCGGCCAGTACCAGGTGGAGTCGGGGTGGTTTGTTTTGATGAAATCATCGGGTGTGCTGGGTGTTCCTCCATGGATCGTCTGCAGATCTTTGCCCTCCTGGATCACGGCACTGTTACGGATGAATTTTGAGCCGTTGACGATTGATATACCGTTTACTTCACCGATGAATGTATCTCCGAATAACCACAGGGTACGGTCGTCGGGCAGATGGATGGAATAGGTGGCATCAGCGGCGATCCAGCCCCCGATATCCTTACGGAACTGGTTATTGAAGGCAGTGTCGGGTTCCGTTGCCAGCATGTTGAAGGCCGGTAATACCAGCATAAGCAGGATCGGTAAAGGAGTTTTTTCAGGCATGGGACGTTGTTTGAGGAGGTTTTGGTTTCCTGTTACTTACGGGTCTGAACAGCAGGATCAATCCTGCAATGATCATGGGGATGCTCAGGATGTGTCCCATGTTCAGCTGCAACCCGGCTTCTACGTCAGCCTGTTTGTCCTTAAAGAATTCCAGCAGGAACCGGGCAGTGTAAACCATTACAAGGACGAGTCCGAGAATGGCTCCTTTTTTCTCATGACCAACATGCTTCTTGTAGTAGCTGTATGCTACAATGAAGATGATCAGGTAGGCGAGGGCTTCATAGATCTGTACCGGGTGGCGAGGGATGGGATCGGTACGCACGAACAGGAATGCCCATGGAAGGTCAGACGGCGTGCCCAGTATTTCTGAGTTGAACAGGTTGCCAAACCTGACGAAAAATCCGATGAGCGGACCGAACATGGCAATCCTGTCCACCATCCACACCATGGATGTCTTCGTTCGAACAGCATTCAGGATGATCCCCAGGGTGATCCCGATGGCCGATCCGTGACCTGACATGCCACGGTAGCCTACGAACATGGCATTCTCCCCGAGCTTTCCGCGCCAGGGTTTGATGATGTCCCACGGGTACTGGAGGTAGTGTTCCGGCTCATAGGCCAGGCAATGCATCAGCCTTCCGCCGATAAATAATCCGGCAAGAATGAACAGTCCGTAAGAGAGTACCGTATTTCGTGATTTGTTTTCGCTGTCAAAGATATGCATCATGAAGCGAAAGCTGATATAGAAACTCAACACCAGGAATACAGAATACCAGCGTATGGCGAATGCACCGATACGGATCATTACGGGGTCTATGTTCCAGGTGATGTAATCGAGGATCATTGATTGATGCTGTGGTTACAGATGAGATTTTTTACAAAATACTCCTTATGCGCCCTGTAAGGGGGGCGGTGAATTTTTACGAAGGTTAAAAACTACCCCGGTTTCCCGGGATAGTATATTTCTCTCAGAGAGGGTTGGTCAGCAAGCGGTTATTTTTTGACAAACTTGTGCGTAACAGCTTCTTCTCCTGATTCCAGACGGATGACATACATTCCTGCTGCAAGATTCACGACGTCCAGCATCGTATTCGCCGAAGTGATATTCTGCTTGCGTAATTGCTTGCCATTCATCGTATACAGTTTCATCTCTACTTCTTCACCACTGTAGGCTTTAAGATCAATGTTTAATGAGCCGTAAGATGGGTTCGGGTATACGGACAGAGACGAACTGCTGAGCAGATCATTCACTGCTGAAGCAGCAGAGATGTTAATGGCAATTGGTTCTGACTTGTAGTGGACAGGATTCCTTTCCCAGTACTCAGGATCACCTGTTGTATACTGAAGGAAGAATTCACCCACCTGTTCATCTGTGTTCACAGTGATGGTGAAGGAGAGGCTGTCAAAAAATGCCATATCAACCTCTGTGGAGGTTTTTGCTCCCCACCATGTATAACCTGTTGGTGCACCGACCGAATCCATCAGCATGGTTGATTGATTTGCATTATACACAAGCGTATAATCACCTGAGTGATCGGATGTAGCTGTTACCTCATTTCCATCACCGTCCAGGTCTGAATCCTTTGATTCTACCCTGACACTGATATTGTCATCGACTGACCAGCCTTCAGGGATCAGCACACCAAACAGTCCAGTATTGGTGAGGTCGCCTCCTTCACTTGTCCAGTCATTTGTATCGTCGGCATCCTCTTTCATCACGAGGGTAACGTCAAAAGAGCTGTTGGCAGTTGCTTCAGTCGGCTGGTCGATGGTTGTGAATTCATAACAGCCAAAAACGAAAAGGAGAGCGAACATGGCAATGACAAGCAGGTTTTCCTTCTTTCGCAAAAGGTTTTTCAGTGTAAGTTTTTTCTTCATAGCAATTTAGATTAGTTGTTATTAATGAATATGTTCAAACATATGAACATAATAATGTTGAGTAAATATATAACTTTCAAAGTAAAAAACAAAATCATTTTTACAGGAGGCGTTTTTTTAAGTCTAAAAAGCCAGTTACATTGATATCATTGTTCTTGATCTAAGGGCTTTTCACCGGGGATCGATTCTTTTTTAGGAGTTTCTTTTTTCTTCTTCGAGAACAACCGGATCAGTCCGCTGCGCTGGACGGCATCGGCCGCTTCGGTGGTTTCGATGATCCCGGTGTTGAGTCTTTCTATCAGGACAGACAGCGAATCTGCGAAATTCGGATCGTTGATGAACATGTTCAGTGCACTGCTGTCGTTGCTCAGCTTGGAGGCCAGTGTGCTGAGGTCCTTTGAAGTGGCCTGGAGGTTGGTGCTGGTGATATACAGGTTTTGGGTGAGGGCAGTGTCGGTGAACATCCGTCCGAAAATGCCTTCTCCCTGGTTGATCTTTTCTGTGATCTCCCGGATATTATTGGCGATCTCGTCCATATTTTGTCCGGCATTTCCCAGTTCGGAAGTAAGCACAGTATCCGCGAACATCTTGCCTACGATGCCTTGTCCCTGGTTCACCTTCTTCGAGATATTATAGAGATTTTCTGTGATATTTGAGATGTTCCTGCTGGCGTCATCCAGGTTGCGGGTGAGGGTGGTGTCGGTGAATATTTTTCCGAAGATGCCATCGCCCCGGTTGATTTTTTGCGTGATGGATATGAGTTCGTTGGATATGATGGCGATATTCTCACTGGATTTATTCACTTCGATAATAATGTCATCGATGCTGACCTGCTCTATGGTTTTCAGGGTATCGAATTCGGTGACTGGCTGACTGTCTACTGAGCCGGGAAGGATCATTACTACTTTACTGCCCATCAATCCTTCACTCCCAATGGTCACCCGGGAGTCCTTCATGACAAATTTCACCAGTTCGGCGTCCAGGTTCATTTGTACAAAAACATGGTTGTCCCACATAAAGGAGAGGCTGCTTACATTACCGATATCAATACCCGACAGCCGTACTTTGTCACCTTCCCGAAGGCCCTGGACATCTTCGAAGATGGCAGATACCTTCATTGGCGATCCAAAGATGTTTTCTTTCTTGCCCACCAGGTAAATGGTTACAATAAAGATCGTGAGGCCAATGGTTACGAATATTCCGACGATCAGGTTTTTGCGGTGCCTGTTTTTCATGGTGTTCGCTTTTAGTTAAAAAAAATGCTGACCTCTTCATCCTGGCTGTTCTTCAGCTCTTCGTAGGTTCCGCCGATGATGATTTTTCCATCGTGGAGAATCACCAGCCGGTCTCCCGTTACCCGGGCACATTTGATGTCGTGGGTAATGATGACCGACGAGGTGTCATAGATTTCCCTGACCTTCAGAATCAGCTCATTGATCGATCCGGCAGTGTGGGGATCCAGTCCTGTTGTTGGCTCATCATAGATGATCATTTCGGGCGACAGCATTAGTGTACGTGCAAGACCGGCTCTTTTTTTCATTCCGCCCGACAGTTCTGCAGGCAGTTTATCAATGGCATCTATCAGTCCGACACTTTCAAGGTTTCGTTCGACGATCTCATTGAGTGCCTTTTCACCCAGTCTCCTCATTTTCTCGTCGCGTTTAACAGGGAAGAGGAGGTTTTCCCGGACGGTCATGGAGTCATACATCGCTCCCTCCTGGAAAAGGTATCCGATGCGTTTGCGGACGGTGTTTAACACTTTTTCACTGCAGTTAAGCACATCCGTTCCAAAAACATGGATGCTTCCCTGATCCGGTTCAAGGAGTCGCACGATACATTTCATGATCACTGATTTGCCCGATCCTGATTTTCCCAGGACCACCAGGTTCTCCCTTGAAATCAGTGACAAGTCTACTCCGTCGATGACTTTCCTGCCATCAAAGGATTTGTGCAAATTGCTGATATGTAAGATTCTGTCCTGCTCCATCTAATAAACAATAAGGTCAGTGATCTCAACAGCGATCAGGTCCAGCAGGAAGATTACCAGTGAGGAGGCGACAACCGCTGCGTTGGCTGCGCGTCCTACGCCCTCGGTGCCCTTGCCTGAAAAGTATCCCATATAGCTTGAGATGATTCCGATGAAAAAACCGAAAAAGATGGTTTTAATTGTTGCCGGAAAGATGTCGCTAAAGAAAAAATCGCCAAAAGCACGGCTGTAGAATAGTTTGAAGGTGATGTCGCTGTAAGCCTTCAGCCCGATGAAGGAGCCCACGAAGGCGAGCAGGTCGCCAAGGAAGACCAGGATCGGAAACATGATAGTGGTTGCTGTAACCCGTGTGACGACCAGGTAATTAAAGGGGTTTGTGGCTGACACCTCCATGGCATCAATCTGATCAGTTACCCGCATGGAGCTGAGTTCGGCACCAATGCCCGATCCAACTTTTCCGGCAAAGAGCAGGGCAAAGATTACAGGCCCAAGCTCTGTAACTACCGAGATGAATACCATATTTGGCAGCCACGCTTCCGCCCCCAGGTCAGCAATAATCGGCCTGATCTGGATGGTCAGCACAAGCCCGAGAATCAGGGCGGTGATACCCACAAGTAAAAGGGAATTGTAGCCGGTTCTGAAACACTGGAGAATAAACTCATTGAATTCAAAACGGCTGCGGAACAGGTTTCTGAAATACCTCATCGTGAAAAAGGTTATTCCGGCGATATCGTGGAAAAACTGTTCCGTTGTGATCCTGATGGGTGATTTTCTCTCCATGAACAGCAAGTTAATCAAAGAGAATCTTATTCCATAATTTTTTTTGGCTGTTCTTTATCTGCCGGACAACCCTGCCGCTTATTTTTCGCGCCGGAACCCATAACTTTTTGTAACTTGCGGCTGTTATTTGAACATGTTCAGCACAAATGATTTTACTTTTTTTACAATGGATTTTTTTCAATCAGACACCTTTGATTTTATAATTCTGCCGTTGCTTATCTTTTTTGCACGGATTGTCGACGTTTCACTGGGAACCATCCGTATCATATTTGTTTCCAAGGGGCTTAAATCCCTGGCACCGCTCATCGGTTTTTTCGAGATCCTGATCTGGATCATTGTGGTGAGCCGGGTGATTGACAACCTGGATAACTGGATTGGATATGTGGCTTATGCCGGCGGATTTGCCACCGGTAATTTTGTTGGCATGAAACTGGAAGAGCGCCTGGCCATTGGTCATGAGCTTGTGCGGGTCATCACCAAGCGTGAAGCGAATAAACTGGTCGATGTTCTGAGGGACAAAGGTTTCGGGGTTACCTCCATTGAGGCAACAGGATCCAACGGTGAGGTGGCGGTTTTGTATATCATCATCAACCGGAAATTTCTTGGAAAGGTTCTCGGACTGATCCATGAGTATAATCCCAGGGCGCTTTACACGGTGGAAGACATCAGGAGCGTAAGCAGGGAGATCTTTTACGGTGAGTCGTCCCTCAAGAAGAGCCGCCTCTTCAAATGACAAGGATTTACCACGCAGCCAATACGATAACATGAACTATCTCTCCGCAGAAAATATTGCCAAAGCATACGGTGAACAGATTCTTTTTGAAGATGTTACATTTGGATTGGCGCAGGGTGACAAGGCAGCGCTTATTGCCAGGAACGGGACCGGAAAGACCACGTTGCTGCGGATCCTGGCTGGCATGGAGTCGGCTGACAGCGGTGAGTATATTTTCCGTAACGGGCTCAGGACGGCATTTCTTGAGCAGGCCCCTGAGCTCGATGGCCGGCTGACGATCGATGAGATGATCTTATCTTCCGGTACACCGGTGCTGTCGGTAATCAGGAATTATGAAAGGGCGGTACAGGCCCATGCAGAAGAGGAGACGGCCGATAGTCAGCAGTATCTTGAGCAGGCTACCAATGAGATGGACCGGGTACAGGGATGGGACTATGACCGCAGGCTGAAGCAGCTGCTGGATCTCTTCCGGATCACCCATACCTCGCAACGCATCTCTACCTTATCGGGTGGTGAAAAGAAGCGCCTGGCCCTGGCGATGGTGTTGCTGGATGAACCCGAGATGCTGATCCTTGACGAGCCCACCAACCACCTGGATATCGACATGATCGAGTGGCTGGAACGGTACCTGGCGCAGTCGAACCTGACCCTGCTGATGGTTACCCACGACCGGTATTTTCTTGACCGGGTGTGTAACAGGATTATCGAACTTGAACGCGGAAACCTCTACCAGTACAAAGGCAACTATGGCTCGTTTCTCGAGAAGCGGGCTGCAAGGGAGCAGCAGCGGCAGACAGAAACCGACAGGGCCGGTCAGCTGATGAAAAAAGAGCTGGAGTGGCTCAGGAGAATGCCAAAGGCGAGGACAGGAAAATCGAAGGCCAGGATTGATGCATTTGAGGAGATCAGGGAGAGGGCGACACCCGATGCCGGTCCCGGGGAGCTACGGTTACAGGTGAAGATCCCCCGGCTGGGAGGCAGGATCAAAGATGTCAGACAGATCAGCAAACATTTTGGTCATCTGAAGATTATCGACGATTTCACCTACAAATTTGCAAAAGGAGAGCGGGTCGGGATTATCGGAAGGAACGGAACGGGGAAAACGACATTCCTTAACCTTATCAGTGGTGCAGCAACGCCGGATAGAGGAACCATAGAAACAGGAGAAACCATTGTTACCGGGTATTACCAGCAGACCGGACTTAACTTCAAGGATGGTCAGCGCGTGATCGACATTGTGAAGGAGATCGCCGAGGTGGTGGAGATGAAAGATGGAAAGACGATCTCAGCATCGCAGTTCCTGGAGCATTTTTTGTTTCCGCCGAAGACCCAGTA
>JAGYMF010000058.1 GCA_018400695.1 Bacteroidales bacterium
CTCAGCTGGTTGCTCAGGAGTTCACTGGCTGTGACTCCTGCAACACCTACTGATGAACCTCCGAGGGTATTCAGCTCAAAATCAGTACTGGTGATAAAATTGTTGATTACCAGGAGGGAAATAAACTGGCGCATCAGCTCTTCGTCAGTTCCAATGCTGGTTTCAAGCAAAGAACGTGTTTCCGGTTCGGCCGTTGGCAGGTTAATATGTGGTGTGATGGCCGGGTTGCTCAGCTCTCCTTCGAGTGAAAGCAGACAGTGAACCGGTATTCTTTTTTTCATCTCCTCGGTGGGTTCGGAGGAGAGGGCGTAGGTAGATGCTTTGGTCTCATAGACCGCTTCCAGGTCAATGATCGCAGACCTGGGCGGTCCGTTCCAGCTGATGCTTCCTCCCGGTTTCACACGAAACCTCTTGTTGATAACATTCTGCAGTGTAAACAGATATTCTCCGTCCTGGATCATAACATTTCCGAACATACTGAAATCACCGTTCTCATCGATCTCAAACTTCAGTGTGCCATTGCCGCTGGCTTCAATGATATCTCCGACCTTCGGATCGAAGATCAGCTGAACGGTTGCGTTGGAGGTGATGTCCAGTTCCAGATCAAGTTGATACCTGTTCTGTTGGTTAGCCACGTCAGGCAATTCCGGTTGGGAAGTGTCGTCTGATTGAATGAACGTGATGAAGTCTGTTGTCTGGATTTTCGTGGCATTGTACAGTGGCAGTTTCAGGTTGGTATTTTTATCAGTGTTTGCCGTTGCCCTGATCTTCAACTGGTCAGCCGGACCTTCTACCTGAATAAGGCCGGACGCAAAAATATCACCATAGAATTGTTCGTTATCGAATCTTGTAGTGGAGAGAAAATTGAAATTATCGGCGGCCAGGTTCAGGTCCACTGCTATCCCACTGAAATCATCCGTGCGAATTACGCCTTCAGCAAACAAATTATCGCCATAAGCATCAACGATCTCAAACCTGTCAAAATAGATATCATTATCAGACACGCTTAGCGCATCAGAGCAGTAATACCTGGTTTGTGTCTGTTTAAGGAGGGCTGATGAATTTTCGAGTGTAATGGTGCCGTTGATCTTGGGCGCTTGTGTGGTACCGTTAATGGACAGGTCAATGTTGCCAGTGCCGCTGACCTCTTCAAGGATATGATCCATGTATCGCTGAAAAGTGCTGATCTCAATAGAGGACAGTTGAACACCCAGATCAACCAGGTTTCCTTTGGGTTTGTAAGCGCCATCTATCTTTATCCTGTTGGTGGATGCTGTATCCGAAGAGTGGATCCCCAACTGCAGCTCCTGGTCAGCACGCAGCCAGTCTGCAAAAATGGTCAGATCTCCGAATGGCTGATCATTGACATGAACGCCGCTGGCCAGCATGCTGGAGATGATGACCGGGTTACCGGATGTTGTTTTCAGGGTGGTTTTTCCGGATAGCAGGCCCGCCAGAACAACCGGACTGTTAGCGTTGATCTCGTTGATCATGTTCATGTTCAGGTTGTGCACTGCTACCGTTACCGAATCTCCTGTTTTTCCTGAATAGTGACCACTTGCCAGCAAATACTGGTCAACACCCTGAATGGCAATGCTGTCAAGGACGATCCCCTCTGAACTGATCGTTAACCCGGATTGCGGGATTTCGAACCGCCTGTTGTCATAAAAGAATTCTGAGGGATGAATTGTCATTGTATACAGCTTATCTGCCATGGAATCTGCAGATAGAAACCCTTCTGTAGATATCGCCCCTGAATAGAGGGGATCAGTAGCATTGTTCCAGCTGATGCGCAAATCATTTCGGTTGTCCTGGAAAGAAACCTGTATCTGCGGCTTTTCAATCTTCAGGGAGCCTGCGGATGCTAACCGGTCCCCCTCGATCTGAAGGTCAAGGCTGCTGCTGTCTGCAGTTAAGGTGAAAAGCAGGTTTTCCGAACTCAGGTCGTTGAACCCGATGTATGGAAAGGATCCGTTAAAGGCAAAATAATGGTCATTTTTTCCCGGCAGAAGCGAGCCTTCCAGCGTTATGCCGGGAACAGCCGTAAATCTTGGGAAGAAGAAATCAAGCCACTGTTCTGTATCTTTGAATTGAGCATTGAAGGTGAAGGATGTTGCAGTGTCTGCCCATAACAGTTTTTCAGACAGCACATTGAAATGCCTGTTAAAAATGCCTGTAAAGATGTCCGGTAGTTCCCTGATTCTGTATTTTCCGCCGATCTCAGCATCAACGGGATCTGAACGAAGCTGAAGGAGCGAGGTGTCGGCCGTGTTTTTGGCTGTCAGCAGCATGTCTTCTAACCGGGCTTCATTTCCCTCACGCCTGAAGGTGCTGTTTACCAATTCAATCCTGCCATTCAGATTGTCGATATTGCTCCCGGTCATGTCTGTTTTCAGGAGAAAGGATGCGAAATACTCCGGATCATCATTCCTGAGGTTGAGATGGTAGGGACGGAGATGATGAACATCCAGGATGAAATCAAATGCAGGCAGCCGGTCTTCCAGGTCGATCCTCCCTGAAAACATCAAATCAATATTGGGGTCTTTGATAAAGAAGGAACCGTCGAATTTCCTGTTTGTAAACATCCCTTCGAGTTGGATATTGCTGTAATCGTAGCCAAAAAGTCCAATGGTATCTAAAGATCCGGAAATAATGGCACTCAGATCTCCATCATTGTTTACTCCGTCGAAATCAAAATTGAAGCCGACTGTGCCGATTTTATCTTCATACGAAAGCAGCCTCCCCAGGTCAAAATGTTCTGATGCAATATTGCCCTGGACAATCAGCATTTTCGTGTCGCCTGGCTTCATGTTCAGATCGACATGGATGTTGCCCAGGTTTGTGAAGATGGATCCGGCGGTTTCAAAGTCTGTATAGTACCCCCGGAAGTTCCCCTGGTAAGTAAGCGTCTCTATCTCTTGTAATTGTGTGGTATCATCCAGGAATTCGATCGCGTAATTCCTGGTCAGGTTCCGGAACTCTGAAGGGGCTGTTGTGCATTCACGGAAGTTGAAATCCATGAAAAGGCTGTCCTTCGATGGCATTCCTTTCAGCTTCATATCAAATGACAACCTGGTGCTGTCGAGGTAGTTGACAACAATGTTCCTGCCGTATAAATCACCAAACCTGCCGTAGAGGTTCCCGTTCAGCTTAATCATCCCGTTCAGCTCCTTCGTCTGTGGAAAGAATTGGGCAATATCATAAAAATCCAGGTTCGATCCGTAGGTGGAGAGATCGATCTTTACTGAATCATAAAAATATTTGAAGTGCCTGGGGTTGTTGAAGCGGAAATCGAGGTTGTCTACGATGGCTTCAGAGAGGGGCGTATGGATCAGACCCTCACTGAAGGTCATGAATTCTTTTCCGATCTGCAGGCCAAAGGATACCTTCTCCAATGCGAAACCGGACACATCCCTGGCCGAGGCTTCAGCGATACGCATTGTCGTTGTATCCATGCTGAAGATGAAATCCCTGATCTTTGTATCGAGGTTCCTGATATCCATGTTCTTAAGGTCGATGCCATAGGACGGTGGGTCAAAAAAGGGGTCGATACGCCTGAACCTGGAATTTGAAAAATCCATTTTGTGAATCCTGACCACGGCTTTCTCTTCAGGTGGAAGGTCCCTTTTTAATGAATCAACCAGAAACTGCAGGGAGCTGTTCCGCTCTTCATCCATGGTGATCTGCAGCAATGCATTCTCAAAAGCGAGTCTTCTGATCTGGATATCCTGCTTGTCTGGACGGAATCTTTTCAGCTGCAGGTTGCATACTTCCGCATAAATCAGGGTGTCACCCGACCTGTCAGCAATGTAAAGATCATTGATCTGCATTCTCTTGAAAAAACTGTAGTGGACAGAGGAGGCTGTGATTTCTGTTTGAATTGTTTCCGCAAGCTGGGAGGTAAGTTTTTCAAAAACAGTTGTTTGTACCTGCTTGTTTTGGAGAAAAAGCAAGCCCAGTGTTGGTATGGATACCAATACCAACAATACAATGAGTGTTATTTTTGCGATCTTTTTAATTACTTTTGTCCTCCTCTAATAATTCAACGTAAAAAAAACAAAAATAGTTGAATATATTTCATTATTAACGAACTATGAGCATAACAATCCTTGGAATTGAGTCATCCTGTGATGATACCTCTGCCGCGGTGATCAGCGACCAGCGTCTGTTGTCTAATGTGATTGCCGGTCAGGAGGTGCATAAAGAGTATGGCGGTGTAGTGCCGGAACTTGCTTCAAGGGCGCATCAGCAGAATATTATTCCTGTGGTGACAAGTGCCCTGAAAAGGGCAGGTACGAATGTGGAAGATATTGACGCTGTTGCTTTTACACGGGGGCCCGGACTGTTGGGATCGCTGCTGGTGGGAACCTCCTTCGTGAAGGGTTTTTCGCTGGCCAGGGGCATCCCGATGATCGATGTGAACCACCTCCAGGCCCATGTGCTGGTTCATTATATTGTCACTGAGAAAGAGGCCGCGTCACCATCCTTTCCGTTTCTTTGCCTGCTGGTTTCGGGCGGACATACGCAGCTGGTTGTGGTGCGGAACCACCTGGAGATGGAGATTGCCGGCAGAACAATTGATGATGCGGCCGGAGAGGCCTTCGACAAGTGCGCCAAGGTGATGGGCCTGCCTTATCCTGGTGGTCCTATGGTTGATAAGCTCGCTGCTGAAGGCGATGCAGCCCGGTTCTCTTTTAATAAGCCGCGTATCGCGGATTTCGACTACTCTTTTAGCGGTCTTAAAACATCGTTCCTCTATTTTTTAAGAGATCAGGTGAGGAACGACAAGGATTTTATCGAAAAAAACAGGGCAGACCTTGCAGCATCACTGCAGAAAACGATCGTCGATATCCTTATGGATAAGCTGGAAAAGGCATCGAAATCCCTCGGTATCGAAGAGATCGCGCTGGCAGGAGGGGTCTCTGCAAATTCCGGTTTGCGCAATGCAATGGTCGAAGCGTCAGCCTCCAAAGGGTGGAAAATCCATATTCCCGAATTTCGTTTCACAACGGACAATGCTGCCATGATCGCCATTACGGGGCATTATAAATACCTGCGTGGGGAGTTTGCGGGTAAGGATATTGTGCCGAAAGCGAGAATGCACTTCTGAGTGTTGTTGACAGCGCAATCATTACACTATATGGAAATTCATGCTTCACCAGTCCGCTGAAATCAAAAAAATTTCTATATTAGAGTGAAATTTATGGTTGCATGGATAAATTAGAACATCCGTCCTCAGCAAAAACACCTTATGTTCTGCTCGATCCTGCCGGTATAATTAAATTCCGGGGCCGGTCGATTCCTGAAGATGTGGGCCAGCTGTATGATCCTGTAGTTGCATGGATCAATGACTATGTTCAGAAACCTTCGGCCGAAACTGAAGTTGATGTGGCCATGGAGTACCTTAACAGTGGATCTTCAAAATATATGCTGAAGATCCTGAAAGCAATCAAGCAGATCGATGTTATGGGATTTTCTCTGAAAATCAACTGGTACTACGAGGAGGGAGATGATGATATCCTTGAGCGGGGCGAATACTATGCATCCATCCTTGACCTCGATATCAACCTGGTTGAAACAGAATAGCCCGGCCAGTCCCGTCCTGTTTCTTTGTCATTTTTACACCGATTACCAGCACATCGTCGATCTGTCCGGAATCTCCTTCCTCCATCCAGCTGATAAGCGTCTCGTTGAGCGTGTCTCGCTGTTCATCCATGGAGAGCCCCTGGATCTTCAATAGCAGTTTCTTGAAGTTTTTCGACATGAACTTCTTTCCGTCTGGCCCGCCAAACTGATCTACATATCCATCGGAGAAGAGATAAATCGTGGCATCATCTTCCTCAATGGTCTCTGCTTTGAAATGATGTGTCTTCTCGGATATGCCGATGGGCATATGGTCTGCCTTCACCTGGTACAGCAGATGGGTTTCGCTGTGCACACTGCCACGGTCCAGCTCAAGCTCCTCACCTGCAGATATTTTCTCCTTCTCGTCCTCTGTCAGCTTTCTTACTGCGTAGAGCGGATTGTAGGCTCCGGAAAACTGAACGGTCCGGGTGGCTTCGTCAATGGATACCATCGCAAGGTCCATTCCGTCCTTGGTCGATTCGTCGATGCTCTTTCCTGTCTGGCGCAATGAGGTGATCACGTGGTTTCTGAGTGCGTCCAGGATCAGATTGGTATCTGAAATGCCCGATTTGATGACGATCTCATCCAGGAAGGAGATGCCGAGCATACTCATAAATGCCCCGGGAACGCCATGCCCGGTGCAGTCCGCCGCTACGATAAATATCTTTCCCCTGTTCTTCCCGAACCAGTAAAAGTCTCCGCTGACAATATCCCGCGGCCTGAAAAGTATGAAGTGGTCAAGCTCCTGGTTGATCAGCAGCTGCTCCGGCGGCAGCAGCGCACGCTGTATGCGGCTTGCATATTCAATGCTGTCTGTGAGCTCCTCTTTCTGCTTCCTGATCTCTGCTGTCCGCTCCTGTATAATACCCTCCAGACGGATGTTCTCATTTTTCAGCCGGCGGGTATAGAGGACGATAATGATGTAGACGATCAGTACGGCCGAAACAATATAGAGAAGGAATGCCACGAGTGTCAGGTACCAGGGCCTCTCTATCACAAATGCAAATGTGTCTTCCAGGCTCTCATCATCATACACATTCCTGGCTTTGATCCTGAAGGTGTAGTTGCCGTGGGGGAGGTTGGTGAAATCCTGGTAGAGCACCTTCTCCCAGGCTGACCAGTTTTTTGAGAAGCCGTCCAGGAAATAGCTGTACGCGATCTGCTCTTCGTGATGGAAATAGGGCGCGCTCCAGCGGAATTCAATGTTGTTGTCGGAATACCTGATACTGGGCACCGTATCGGTATCCTGGTGCAGGCCGATCCGGTACCGCCCGGTACTGCTTCTTTCGGGATAGGCTCCATTGAAGATCACCCTGTCATCATCAACGGTGATCTTCCGGATCAGGGCCCTGAAGGTCCCTGTGCGGAATTCCGTCTCCTTGTCAAAGTGATAGAGCACCTTCGACTTTGACAACCATACATCTTCTCCTGTGATGCTGTAAAAGGCATCTGTAGAAAAATTCTCAAGCACATAGAACGGCTTGGTGGTGACCGTCCACCCATCCTCCGCATCCTCCGCATCATTCGGCTCAAGGAGAGCGATCATCTCGCCTTTTTCACTGTTCTCAAAGCTGATCCAGAGGTTGGCGAGCGGATCGTCATAAATCCTCATGATGGCATTGTCTCCCGGTGGCAGGTACCTGTTCAATACTGTGTCGGGCGAGAAAACAATGGTGTCCTGCTCCTCACCGATCCTGTAGATCCCATCATCCGTGCCGATCAGGATATCTTTACCTACCCTGAAAACGGAGTTGTTGGCTGCATCAGGAAGCCCGTTTTCTTCATCCAGGGTGTGGCTGACAGCCTCTCTGCTGAGCGGCGTGACATACCCTAACCCGGTTAGTTTTGATCCGTACCACAAGCGATCTTTCTCTTTCATGGCCATGGTGCGTATCTCATCTTCCAGGTTCTCGAGTGAAAAATCCAGCCGCCACCTGCCATTACGATTCGATAACGCGGCGATGGAATTCTCCCGGCCAATGTAAATGCGGTACGGCCTGTAGGGATCCGGAAGCAGGCAATACCCCCAGAACACCTTCGACTCCTCATCCAGGTCATCCGTAACCAGCTCCTTGACATTGATAAGGCGCCCGTCCTTGTGAACCTGCATTAAACCTCCCTCTCCGATGGCAAGCAGAATATCTTCCCCGCCATGGAGTGTGAATTGTTGAAAATCGAATACATTCTGGTTCGTTGTTCCTACCTTCCCGAAGCGCTGGTAACCTTCATGGTTCAGGAGCCTGTAGATCCCGTTGGAAGTTCCGATAAAGACCTGGTCACCGATCGAATGGATGGTGTGGATCAGCCCCTGGAATCCGTTGTCTTCTGTGAACATCCTCAGCGGACTGCCAAAACTGATCTTTGAAACGCCAAAACTGAGTGCCGTCCAGACGTGCGGGAAGGGATAGTCCGATGTCGACTCATAGGCGTAGTAGGTCGTCTGGTTCTGTAACCCCTGGTCACGGGAGATCACCTCCGACATGCTGCCGTCGCTGTTGATAATCGCCACTCCGCCCGCCATGGTGGAGACGATGAACCTGCCGTCTGACAACCTTTTAAGGTTGGTCAGGTAATGGTCGCTGATAAACGCATTCACGGCTTCATCAGCGAAAAGGGAGTCGACCGTACCGGTTGCTGTATTGTAAAGACTTAATTCCGCACGTGGCTTGTTCTGATAGTTAATACCGATCAGCAGCCTCTCTTCATCATAGGAGGCGAGCCCGAAAATATTCTTCTCGCGGTACCATTCACCGCCGCTGACAGGTACAAAGGTTGTATCACCCTCCATTCGGAGCAACCCCTTGCTGTATGCCCCTGTGTAAAAATGGTTGTTTTCGTGAAACCCGAACAGTACATGCCGCTCATTCCGTACCAGGTCAATACTGTCCTTCTCCGGATAATAGATCAGTACATATTTCTGCGTGTGAAAATAGACCTTCTCTGCTACACAATATGTTTTCCAGACATCAAAAAGCCTGATCGAACTGTCTATCAGCGGCAGCAGCGACTCGTAATGCAGGTTGCCTCCCGCATCCGGGGCAAGACGCCCGATCTCCGATACTGCCCCGACATAGATGGTCCCGTCCGGTGCACAGGCAAGCGATCTCACTGTACTGTTATTGGTAACGGGGATGGTCCGCCATTCACTTCCATCGTATTCAATCACCCCCTTCTCATCATTGCCAATGTAGACAATCCCCCTGTGGTCCTCCACTACAGCCCAGTTCTGTTCGGTTCCTCCCGTGATCTCGGGCGGGTAGTTGATTACCGGGGGAACGCCATATTCATTGACCTGACCCCGCAAGTGCGTTGCGAACAAAAAGAACAGCAGGATGGCGACGGTCGACCTGGTCATCGTTGTGTGCATTTTAAAAAAACTAAAATATCTAAAATAACGATAACAGGCGAATTTTTTGAATTTTATTTGTTTTCAGGCAACCTTCTGCTTTCCGATTGGTTTTGCTTATAAGGCACTGCCAACACATTGGCGTTTTCTTAATGGCTCGGTATATGGTCATCTCTGTAATTATGGTATTTTTAACCGGGGATTGATACAATGCATATGGTGAAGCGATTCTTTTTGATCATACCGCTCGTTCTGTGGCTCCTCCCGGACCATCTCGGGGCACAGGAAAAATATGCCCTGCCGCCTGGCTCTCCACAGGCTGTCATCCGCGTATCCGAAGGGGCAATCAAAGGAAAATTCGCTCTCTCACACCTGCTTGTCAGTACACTGCCCGATGATGTCGGGGTCCGGCTGAAGGTGGGTCTTCCCGGAGCGTTCAGTGCAGGGGCACCGGGCATGCCCGATCTCCCTGTCTTCTCCTCCCTGGTGGAGGCGGATGTCGCGGCCGGCTATACGCTGTCGGTCAGAACGCTGGATTCTGTGGTGATCGATCTTTCGGCGGAGTTCGGGGCCGGCGGACTGGTTACTGCAAAGGCTTCTGCACGAAAACGGTCCCTGTCATCTCCCGTTGCACCACCCCCGGATGATCCTGCGATGGCGCAACAGTCCGTGGAGGATGATCAACAATCCTCCGGAAAAAACGCCATCGTTGCCCTGGAGCAGCAGGGGACCATGCGGGGGGTCTCCATCGCGAACCTCCGGTTCAACCCTTTCCGATACAATGAAACTGAAAACTGCCTCACGGTTTACCACTCCATTGAATTTGAGCTGATCCCTAAAACCTGGAAGCCGGCAGCAACGGCAGTCAGCGCAGCCCCGTTCATGCGTGCCCTGGCGCCTGTTATCCGCGATGACGCCCAACAGGCCCTGAAACGGCTCACGACGGAGGAGCCGGTAACAATGGTCATTCTCTCCGATTCTCTCTTTCGTCAGTCGCTCCAGCCGCTGATCCGCTGGAAAACGGAAAAGGGCTTCAATATCCTGGAGGCCTACACCTCCGATCCGGATGTTGGCAGTTCATCACAGGATATCAGGGAGTACATGGCCCGCACCTACCACGCCCCGGCAGAGGGCATGGCCCCG
>JAGYMF010000059.1 GCA_018400695.1 Bacteroidales bacterium
GTATTCCGGAATTTTTAATATCGTTGGTGAGCTGGTTGAAACAGGAATTGATAAGGATCAGATTTATAGTAATATATATGATAGCTATTCTGTAGAGCGGATGAAACTCATGGGATACAGTATGTCTGAAAAACTGGTGGTGCTGCCTGAACTGCATGCTGCCTATATCAGCCTGGACCAGGATGAGCTGAAGCGGTTCGATCATAAAGTCGGCGATACCGAAGGGTTCGTGAACATCCCATTCTCCATCAAGGGCATCATGGTCACCGCCCTCTTTATTGCCAAGAAAGACCATGTTAAGATATCACTTCGCTCCAAAGGCAGTTTCTCTGTGGAGAAGCTTGCTACAACTTATTTTAGCGGAGGAGGACATGTCAATGCGGCCGGGGGTGAATCAAAGCTGTCGCTCAGGGAGACCCTGGAAAAATTTGAATCCATACTCGCAACATTCAAGGATGAGCTCAGCTAAACCATATCTGCCGTTGACGTTGTATGCAATCCTGTTGCTCACTTCCGGTTGTAATACTCCCCTGCAGGAGAAACAGGATGATCCGGGTACGGAGGTTCACCGGACGCTGCTGAAGACCAACCAGTACATGCGTGAGCGTCACCGCGAGCATATCATGGCTTTTGCTGACAGGGCAGGATGGGAGATGACAGAGACCCCTACCGGGTTGTGGTACATGATCCTCGAACAGGGCAACGGACCCCGGGTGCAGCGCGAAAACCTGGTCAGCTATGCCTACGAGACCCGGCTGATCAATGGCCAATTATGTTATGGTGCAGATACCAATGCTCCTAAAAAGATCGTTATTGGTAAAGGAGGTGTTGAAGCAGGAATAGAAGAGGGGCTGCGGCTGCTGAAGGAGGGCGGTAAAGCCCGGTTCATTGTTCCTCCTTACCTGGCACATGGGAATTTTGGTGATGGGGACAAGATTCCTGGTTCAGCCATCTTGCTGACGGATGTGTATGTGTTAAGTGTGAAAAGATGAAATAAGTTGTGTAAATTTGTACCTGTTTTTGAATTTATAACTGGAATGAACAGAAGAATTATCATCATATTAGTGATTACCGGGGCATTTTTTGCTTCAGGATGCAGCGAGGAGAACTTTGATCACATGGTTGCTGCGGAGGACCGCTATTTTCAATTGTACCTTGATAAATATTATCCCAATCTCCCACCCACGGATAGTGGATTGTACTATATTGAATTCCAGGAGGGCGAAGGTGCCTCGCCGGATACCGGCGATTATGTTCTGATCAATTACCTGGCCTATACCATTCCCGATGAAATTGTTTTTGATACCTATACGGAAACATGGGCCCGGGACCATAATCTATACAACAGCAGCGTGATGTACGGACCCTATAAGTACAAGCATGGTACAGAGATTCCCGGACTAAAGCAGGGTGTTTCGATGATGAAGGAAGGGGGCATTGCACGAATCCTTTTTAAAAGCGACCTGGGATACGGATTAGATGGTTATAACAATGTCGGGGCCTATGAATCCCTGATGTATGATATCGAGCTGGTGGATGTGATCGGTGATCCTGCCGTGAGAGAGCAGGAGTTGATCGACGCTTTTGTAGAGGAGCACCCGAGGGCTTATCCCGTGCGCGATGCCGAAACCGGAGTTGTAATATACTATATTCCGGATGTAGCCGGAGACAGTGCGCAGATCAAAGAGGGTGATGCCGTAGAGATCTTTTATACCGGTCAGCTGCTGGATGGAAGGATCTTCGACTCTAATATCGGCGCAGCATCCGGTTTTGAAGTTACCATTGGTGAAGGCGATGTGATCAGGGGTTGGGACCTCGGACTGAAGTGGTTCAGGTATGGTGGTACTGGTCAGCTGCTGATCCCCCATCAACTGGCCTACGGTGAAGAGGGATCGAAAGTGTCCAATACGGACAAGACTTCCATTCCTCCCTATGAGGCGCTTCTGTTTGATATCGAGGTAACAAAAAAGGTTCCTGAGATTGATAAGAAAGACTGATCGCCGTTGTAGCCTGATCAGAACTTGCCGATAATAAATACAGCCGGACGCTTATTCAGATCCGGCTTTTTCTTTTTCCATTCCCCGATCTCTGCTGTGTTGATCATTTCGCTCTCCGTTGTAAGGTCTGCCGCAATACAGAGCCCGGTGTGACTGTTACAGGCCAAACAGATATCGTCGAGCATGGCGTTGTTCCTGTAGGGTGTTTCAATGAACAATTGTGTCTCATTGAGTGCTGTTGCTCTTTTTTCCAGTTGTTTCAGGGCATCGATCCGCTCTTTCCGCTGGATCGGAAGATATCCTGAAAAGCGGAACGACTGTCCGTTGAATCCGGAAGCCATCAGTGCCAAAAAAAGGGATGAAGGGCCTGTAAGCGGTATAACAGTAATGTTCCGTTTGTGGGCAAGGCTAACCATCACAGCACCGGGATCGGCAACACCCGGGAGTCCGGCTTCTGAAATAATCCCCATATCGTGGCCGTTAACAAGTGGCTGCATGTAACTGCTTACCATGGCAGCATCAGTGTGCTTGTTCAACTCGTAAAAGGTGATATCGTCAATGACTATTGCTTTATTGATGCTTTTCAGGTAGCGCCTTGCATTCCTGGTGTCCTCCACCACAAGGTGCTTCAATCCGGTGATCAGGACCTGGAGGTCGGAGGGCAGAAAGGTGTCAGGATTCTGACTGCCCAGGGAATTTGGAATTAAGTATAGTTTGCCTGGCATCTTTTTTTCCAAAAGTAGTAAGAAATGAGAAATTTTATGGGCCTTCTTTCAAAATGATTAAATTCGGGGTCACAAAAATATACGATAGATTGGAGATAATATTTTTAGGAACGGGAACGTCACAGGGGGTGCCGGTGATTGGTTGTAAATGTGCGGCATGCAGGTCGGTTGACCCACATGATAACAGGCTGAGATCTTCAATACTTGTAAGGAATGAGAAGACGACGGTTGTAATCGATACCGGACCTGATTTCAGACAGCAGATGCTGCGTGAGCATATTGACCGTCTGGATGCTGTAATCTATACCCATGAGCACCGTGATCATATTGCCGGGCTGGATGATATCCGCTCTTTTAATTTTTTACAGAAACGGTCCATGGACATCTACGCGGAAAAACGGGTGCTGCAGTCGATCCGGATATCTTTTCCCTATGTATTCGCCACGAATGCTTATCCGGGAGTTCCCACCGTTGTGCTCCATGAGATAGAAAGCAGACCCTTTACGATCGATGATATCCGGTTTACCCCTATCCGTATGATCCATGCTGAGATGCCGGTTTTTGGTTTCAGGATCAAAGATTTTGCCTACCTGGTAGATGCCAATTTCATTTCAGCCGGAGAGAAGAAGAAGCTGGATGGCGTTCGGCAGGTAGTGATCGGCGCCCTGAGGAAGGAGAAGCACCATTCGCACTTTACCCTTGATGAGGCGGCCAGGTTATTCGTTGAGCTCGGTGCAGAACAGGGCTATATGACCCACATTTCGCACCAGATGGGACTTGAAAAGGATTATAATAAACTGCTTCCGAAAGGGATGGTGGCAGCCTATGACGGTTTGGTTCTGGAGATATAATCAACCGGCTTATGCATGTAAGAGCGTGTTGCCAGGAAGAGCAGTCCGGCAAATACATTTAACACCATGAAAATGATCCCGCCGAGAAGAAGCGCAGTGGGAAGGTCGTACAGGTCATTTGCCCATCCAAGCAGAGGACCAGCCACCGCAAAGATAATACGGATCATGAAGTTCCTGACGGACAATACAGTTGCACGAACCTCTGACCCGGTTACCCGGTTGATATAATCTTTCAGCACGGGTGTGGCATACCCCCTGACCAGGTAGAAAAGAAAGAGAATAATCAGCCCGGGAACCAGTCCTGATACTGCCAGTCCGATATAACCCATCGGAATCGAAAGGCTGATGAGAATGATGGTGCCAGCTGATTTGATTCTTCTCTCCAGGTGATAAGCAAAAAAGGAAGCAATGGCCACGGTTACATTGAGTGCAGCCCACAGCAGTCCAAACCATACCTCATCTATATCATTGAACTCGAAGAATTTCTGGGCAAACCATGCCATGGTAAGTGTGGCGCAGCCGGTAAATGCTGAAAACAGGATGTTCCGCCGCAGCAGCTTATTTCCCACCAGGGCAAAGAGGGAGATATCGATGATCTCACGGAAACTCCGGCTGATAAGTTTCTTATGCACTACCGGCTCCTTCAGGGTAAGTGCTGCTGGTATGGCGAGGGCTGCAACGACGATCTGTCCGTGATAGGGTGTTCGTAAAGAGATGGTGACGAGCAGCATACTCAGAAGTGCAGCTGCTGCTTCAGCCAGGTTGCCATATGAGGTGATCCGTCCCTCATACTTGCTGTACTTGCGCTGATTATTGCGTTCAGCCAGTGAATCATACAGCATGGCCGAATCTGCTCCGGAAACAAGACTCTGCCCGATCCCCAGGATGATCTCGGCAACCAGGAAGCCTGTAAATCCATAACTGATGCCATAAATAGCGAATCCGGTAGTGCCCATGACTGCTCCGAGGAGTATGGTCTTTTTTCGGCCCCATACATCGGCCATGTATCCCGATGGGATCTCCAGGATGACGATCATTACTGAATAGATGGCCTGGAGAATCATGATGTCTTTCATCTTCAGACCGTTGCTCTCATAAAAGAGGACTACCACCGGCATGTAGAGCATAAACCATTTGGCGATTTTAATCACATACAGCCGGGGGATGTTCGGATGTGCTGACATGGAGGCAAAGATAGAAAAATTCGGGTGCACTCTTTTTAAATGACCATTGGCGGAAGTGATGCATGGCAGGGAGCGTATCTAATGTTGTAAAATACATTTTATTTGACTGTGCGCGTTGTATCTTTACGATTATAACAGATAGAACAATGGGAGCCACTATTATTGAAAAGATCATGGCGAGACATTCCAGTCAGGATTTCGTTCAACCGGGAGATATTGTTGATGTAACAATCGATGCACGCATAGCCCGCGATTTTGGTGGTGCAAACGTTGTACAGAATATTGCCGGTTACGGACTTCAGATTGATGATCCTGCGAAGACTTTTTTTACGTTTGACTGTAATCCTACCGGTTCAGATCAGAAATATGCAGCAAATCAGCAAAAATGCAGGGTGTTTGCACGGGAACACAGCATCAGAGTGTATGACATTAACCGGGGGATTGGCACACATATTCTTATAGAAGAGGGCCTGGCATATTCCGGTACCACAGCTGTCTCGACCGATTCGCATGCGAATATCCTTGGAGCGGTCGGCGCTTTTGGTCAGGGGATGGGCGATAAGGATATTGCAGCAGCCTGGAGTAAAGGAAAGATATGGTTCAAGACCCCGCCTTCAGCAAAGATCATTTTTCATGGTGAACGTCCGGTGGATGTTACGGCGAAGGATATCGTTCTGAACCTGTTGGAGCGGTTTGGGTCCAATACATTGCTGGGGTACTCCATTGAACTGTATGGTGCACCGGTAGATCATCTTACACTTGATGAACGCATTACCATTGCCTCCATGGCTACGGAGTTGGGTGCAATCATTATTTTGATTCCACCCAGTGCTGAAGTGTTAAGGTATTGTGAATCAAGAGCAATGAAAAAGATCGATCCGGTTTATTCCGATGAGGATGCACGCTACGACAGGGTGGAGGAGCTGGATATTTCTTCGTTCAGGAAGCTGGTCTCTCTGCCAGGGAAACCACACGATACATCACCCATTCCTGAAGAACGGGTGTGGATCGATTCTGCGTTTATAGGTAGCTGTACCAACGGCCGTATCAGGGATATTGAGGTTGCCGCATGCATTCTTAAAGGCAGGCAGGTTGCACCCGGGGTGGTGCTGAAGATCGTTCCGGCAACGGACAAGGTTTGGACCCAGGCACTCGAGATGGGACTTATTGAAGAGCTCAAGGAGGCTGGAGCACTGATTTCCAATGCGGGTTGTGCGGGATGTGCTGCCGGTCAGGTGGGTCAAAACGGTCCGGGAGAAGTTACCATCAGCACTGGTAACAGAAACTTTCCGGGCAAGCAGGGACAGGGCGAGGTGTACCTGGCATCCCCGGATATCGTGGCAGCATCGGCTGTGGCAGGCTATATCACCACACCAGACCGGATCCCGGATGAGATACCCGACCGGCCGGTTGTTGGCCGAACCACTGTTACCGGAGAAGAAAAAACAAGAAGGATGATTGATATGCCTTTAGAGATTACCGGAAGGGTCTGGGTGATTCCTGAAGATGATATTGATACGGACATGATCTTCCACAACCGCCACCTCTCTATTACGGATCTGAGCGAAATGGGTGCGCATGCATTCGGAAATATGAAAGGGTATGAGCATTTTGCCACTGAGGCCAGCCCCGGCGATATTGTGATCACAGGTAAAAATTTTGGTTCCGGCAGTTCACGTCAGCAGGCGGTGGACTGTTTTAAGTCCCTGGGGGTTTCTGCAATCATTGCCAGGTCGTTCGGGTCGATTTATGAACGCAATGCCATCAACGCTGCGTTCCCAATCCTTGTGGGTCAGGATATCCTGAACCATAATATTCAAACCGGTTCGACAATAAAAGTTAACTTTGAATCGGGAACCGTAACTGTGCTTCCCGGAGGAGAAGTGTTCAGTGTGACCCCCTTTTCTGAAGTACAGATGGAGATATATAAGAACAATGGATTATTTTAAAAAACAACGGTCATGAGATTAATTATTCCTGACAACTATGAATCACTGCTCGGGCTGAAGCAGACAGAGACTGCACTGAAACTGATGAAGGAACATTTCGAAATCGGTTTGTCTTCTGAAATGAGGTTGCGGCGGGTTACGGCACCCCTTTTCGTGCTGGCTGCCTCGGGACTTAATGATAACCTCAGGGGCATTGAGGAGCCGATCGGTTTTAAGATCAAGGATATGCGGAATATGGATGCCGAGGTGGTTCAGTCCCTCGCCAAGTGGAAACGAATGATGCTGAGGGATTATGACATAGAGACTGGAAATGGTATTTATACCGATATGAATGCATTGCGTCCGGATGAAGAGCTGGATAACCTTCATAGCATCTATGTAGATCAGTGGGACTGGGAGCGGGCGATTAGCCGGGAGGACAGAACCATCGATTATTTGAAAACGGTGGCAAGACAGATCTATGCAACTATCCGCAGAACAGAATATTACCTTTTCACCCTGTATCCACAGTTGCGACCGGTTTTGCCGCAGGAGATGACATTTATCCATGCTGAAGAGCTTTATGAGATGTATCCCGATCTTTCGGCCAGGGAGCGGGAAGATAAGATCACTGAAAAATATGGAGCCGTATTCCTGATGGGGATCGGAGCTGATCTGCCGGATGGGAAACCACATGACAGGCGTGCACCGGATTATGATGACTGGACCACAGAGACGGAAAAGGGTTTTAAAGGGCTGAACGGTGATATTATCATCTGGAACAGTGTACTGGAATGTGCCTGCGAACTTACTTCAATGGGGATCAGGGTCGATCACGAAGAGCTGGTCAGACAACTGGAGATAACGGGGGACCAGGAACGGCTTGAACTGCTTTTCCACAGGCGACTCATGGATGGGGAGTTACCTTCAGCTATAGGGGGAGGGATCGGGCAGTCGCGTACCGCCATGGTATACCTCAAGAAGGCCCATATCGGTGAAGTGCAATCGGCTATATGGCCCGGCGAAATGGTGGACCATTGCCGGAAGTGCGGTATCAGGCTTATCTGACCACGAAAAATAAAATAGAAACGGTATGGCAACTTTTGTTGAGAAACTGTTCGGAGCACCTGCAGGAAGTATTGTGTTCCGAAGGCCTGATATTGTGCTTACCCACGACAATACAGCCAGTATCGAGAAGACTTTTGCGAAAATGGGAGGAGAAAAGGTCTTTGATCCTGATCAACTGATGGTTGTGCTGGACCATAATGCCCCACCAACCAATGCTGCTGTTGCAACCAATTATCAGCAGATCAGGAATTTTGTCAACAGGCAGGGGATTAAGAATTTTTATGATGCCGGCGATGGAATTTGTCACCAGCTGATGTCCAACCATGCCCGTCCGGGCATGCTTGTCGTAGGCAGTGACAGCCACACATGCACTGCAGGTGCTTTTAACGCCATGGCTGCAGGGATTGACAGGACAGAATCAGCCGGGATATGGAAAAAGGGAGAGACTTGGTTTAGGGTACCGGAGACCATAAAGATCACGCTTGAAGGTGCACTGCAGAGCGGTGTTTACGCAAAAGACCTGTCGTTGTGGATTATCGGTATGCTTGGATCAGATGGTGCCAATTATATGTCCATCGAGTTTCATGGCAGTGGCTTAAAGCAATTGTCGGTCTCTGAACGGATGACCCTGGCCAATCTTGCCTCTGAAATGGGAGCGAAAAATGCAGTGTTTCCTGCTGATGAGGTGCTGGAAAGATTTTTGGGAGAGAAGGTTGCAGGGGTGTGGGCAGATGCTGATGCCCGGTATGCCAGGGAAATTGCAATAGACCTGACAAGTGTGTATCCATTGGTGGCAGCACCACATCATGTAGACAATGTGATCGGGCTGGCTGAGGTAGCAGGTGAGGAGGTCCATCAGGGACTTATCGGTACCTGTACCAATGGAAGGCTCGAGGACTTGCGGGAAGCGGCAGCAGCATTGAAGAATAAGAAGGTAAAAGCTGGATTTCAGCTGCATGTGATCCCTGCATCCAGAGCCATTTATCTCCAGGCCATTAAAGAGGGGCTTATCACGGTGTTTCTCGAATCGGGAGCAAATGTGCTTAGCGCGTCGTGTGGTCCGTGCCTTGGAACTGGCCAGGGAATCCCTGCCGATGGAACAAAAGTGATCTCTACGGCCAACCGGAATTTTCCTGGACGAATGGGCAATAAGAATGCATCGATCTATCTTGCTTCTCCAGCTGCTGTGGCACTGGCAGCAATCAACGGTAAAATCACCGATCCCAGGCCTTCCGCCGGTGCAGAAAAATTCCCCTTCACCAGGACGCAGTCAGCCACTGTTACGATTGCCGAAGGTGAAAACAGAAAGCATGGATGTGTATGGGACTACTCTGATGTCGATAACCTGAATACGGACCAGATGTTTGCAGGACATCTTACTTACAAAATATTGAGTTCGGACCCTGGGGGAATCATGTCACACCTCTTTGAGGATTTTGATTCTGTTTTTTCTGGTAAGGTTGCTAAGGGTGATGTCATTGTTGCCGGTGAGAATTTCGGTTGCGGAAGCTCGCGTGAGCATCCCGTTGTGGGACTGGCCCATGCCGGTGTGGCTGCTGTAATCGTTAAATCGGTAAACCGTATATTTTTCAGGGCTGCAGTAAACCAGGGGCTTACGCTTATCGTGCTTCCTGAAGCAGTGGATGCATACCGGCCCGGAGATGACGTTATACTGCAGCTGGAGATGGGGCGAATCAAAGTGGGAAATAATGAATTTGTATTTGAGCCATTGCCGGACAAACTTCTTGAGATACTGAATATGAAAGGATTGGTGAATTATCTGAGTGAACAGTAAGACGCTTGGATATATAGAAGGATATTTATTATCTTTGCACCGCTTCAGGGTTCCGTAGCTCAGCTGGATAGAGCAACAGCCTTCTAAGCTGTAGGTCGAAGGTTCGAATCCTTCCGGAATCACCATAAACCCTGTAAAATATATTTTTGCAGGGTTTTGTATTGCTAAGGTTTTGGAGATGTTTTATCGTCATCTGGATAAAGATACCGGTAGGGAATGGTGGTTGTATTTCCATACCCGAAATGGCGTTTAACGTATGGTGTATCCCTTTTTTTCTTTAAAGCTTGATGCACGCTTCATTATTTCTTAACTTTCCATCATCAATGCATCAGCTGTCATATGCGAGACAACATGGCACTTGGATTCTGAACGATATTTAGAATATTATATATTAAGTAGTTAAATAAAGAATTTATACCAATGAAACTGAATTTTCATTCAACGGTAATTTTTTGCAACGACCTTGAGAAACAACGTGAATTTTATGAGAAGTTCCTTGTTCAGAAGGTGGTTCAGGATCTCGGTGAATGCCTCGTTTTCGAAAATGGGTTTACGCTCTG
>JAGYMF010000006.1 GCA_018400695.1 Bacteroidales bacterium
ACCATCGTGTTTACATGTGACCAGGAGAAGTATTCCGGAAAGACAAACAGTGTGCTGATTGATCATGAATCCAGGATAGAGGATGTGCTGACGGAGCTGTATGATCTGAAGATCCTCTCTGTTTTTGTGGAGGGTGGACAGCAACTGCATAATTCATTTATCTCCTCCGGATGTTGGGATGAGGCAAGGGTCTTCAGGGGGGACGTCAAATTTGAAAAAGGGGTCCCTGCACCACACATTGAACAGGATCCCGCAGAAACACTCTATTTTAAAGATAGTGAGCTGAATATCTTTTATAACACTATGCCAATTGGCTGACTTTTTTTATGGATTTTCAGATAATAATATTGTATATTTGTATACATTCAGTGTAATATCAGGTAACATTTCATGGTTTTTTTGCGTAAAAATGGTGTTCTAAAAAATAAAATCCGTGATCATGAAGAAAATATTTCCATTTATCGCTGTTTTGTTGTTTATCGCCTCTGCAGGATATGGACAATCAGCCAGAAAATATTTCAAGGCCGGGGAGGATTTCCTCGAGGTCAGGAAATATGAAGATGCCATTGAACAGTTCTCAAATGCTGTTGCGCTGGATCCTGAATATGACAAAGCATATATTTCCAGGGCAGCTGCTTATGAGCGGGTAAACAACTATGCTGCTGCTGCGGACGATTATGAGCGGGCGCTGGTTTTCAATGACAAGGACGAGGAATTGATGTACAAGGCCGGAAATGCTTTCTATCGATCGGGCAATTATGGCAAATCGCTGGCCATGTTGAGCAGTGCCCTGGCCAGAAAAAGCAATTACCTGGAGGCATACCAGGTCAGGGTACAGGTTTTCATTGCGCTTAAGCGGTATGATGAAGCACTGGAGGACTGCAAGAGGGCGCTTCGGTACAAGGAAAATGAATTAAATTATTATAACCTGGGCGTGGTTTATGAAAAGCTTGAATTGTTGGATGAGGCTGAGGATGCTTATCAAAAATCTATTGCGAAAAATAAAAACGTGATAGATCCCTACTTATCGCTTGGTAAACTGGCTTTCCAGCGTGAAAAATATGACCTGGCCATGTCGTCTGTGAACCAGGTGCTTCGTATTGATGCCAGGAACAAGGATGGGTTGATGTTGAGAAGCAGGATCAATGCTGCCCGGATGAATCTTAACCAGGCTGTGAATGATATTTCAGAGGCGCTGACAATCTACAGAAATGATCCGGTTATGCATGTATTGCGTGGTGATTTTTACAAGGAACTCAGCAGACATACCGATGCTATACTGGATTATACGTATGCAATGGAGGCGGGTGACACCACTGCCCAGATATATTATAAGAGAGCAGGTGCGTATGAAAAGATTCGCGATTTTGAGTCAGCCATGAAGGACTATGATAAGTTGCTTGAAATCTCCCAGTATGACGGAACTGCACAAAAACTGTTGGCCGAGGCCCGGAAGCGCATGTTCGAGATTAACCGTGAAGACAACAAACCGGTGGTGAAGTTGGTTGAACCTGCATCGAATGAAGATAGGACTGTCTTTATTCCTAGAGGCCTTAATGTGATTGCGCTGACAGGGTTGGTTCAGGATGAGAGTGAGTTAAGCTCGCTCGTGATCAATAATTTTACAGTACAGCCTGCTGAGGTGAAAGATGGGTATGAGTTCCTGGCCAGTATCAACCTGAGGGATGCAGACCAGATCGTTGTTGAGGCCACAGATGTTTATGAAAATGTTGAGAAGGCGGTCTTCGATGTGGTATGGACGGAAACTGAAAAGCCGGATGTTAATATTATTGCTCCCTATGCAGGAGATAACAACATCATCTATCTTGATTCAGATGATCCTGTGATCTATGTCGAAGGAAGGGTTGAGGATGAGAGTCAGATCAAGTCGATATATATCGATGATGTGGCGGCAAGCTATGTCCCCACGGATGTGAACCCGGTTTTTTCTGCGAGGGTTGCTGTGGAGAACAGAAGCAAGTTCTCGGTGAGAGCAGAGGATGTCTATGGTAACATCGCTAACGTGGATTTTACCCTTAACCGTGAATCGACAGACTTCAGCAACAATCCGATGGGAAAAACCTGGGCAATCTTTATAGAGAACTCCAATTACGATTATTTTGCAAGCCTGGAGGGTCCCACAAAGGACATTACCTTAATGAAGACAGCGCTGAATAAATATCAGGTACATAATTTTATTCATAAGAAGGATATGACAAAAAGGGAGATGGAAAAATTCTTCTCCATTGAATTGCGCGACCTGCTGCGCAGCAACAGGGTGAGCTCACTGATGATCTGGTATGCAGGCCATGGTAAGTTTGTAAATGAGACAGGCTACTGGATTCCTGTGGATGCACAGCGTGAGGATGAGTTTACCTATTTTAATGTGAATGCGCTGAAGGCCTCGATGCAATCATACCCCGAACAGTTGACCCATACACTGGTAATCACAGATGCCTGCGAATCAGGTCCCAGCTTCTATCAGGCCATGCGTTCAGCCAATGAGATCCGAAGTTGTGACGATTGGGAGGCAACACGGTTCAAATCCTCACAGGTTCTGTCCTCTGCAGGGTATGAGCTTGCCAGTGACGATAGCCAGTTTACCCGGACTTTTGCCAATACCCTGATCAATAATCCGGATGCCTGTGTGCCTATCGAGAGTATTGTGCAGAAGGTGACTACCGCTGTAACAGGCAATAATCAGCAAAAGCCCCAGTTTGGGAAAATTGCCGGTCTGGAGGATGAAAATGGTACGTTCTTCTTTATTCCGAAAGATTACTAAAATATGATATCAAAACAGATCAGAAAAATTATTCGTCTTCACAGGCGGATAATTTTTTTATTCCTGCTATCCATGTCAGGAAGCATTGCTGCACAACATTATTATTTTGATGAGTATAGTGTTTCGCAGGGATTGGCACAATCAACGGTTTATAGTATTCTTCAGGATAAAGAGGATAATTACTGGTTGGGAACACAGGCTGGGGTTTCAAGATTCGACGGATCTGAATTTGTGAATTTTACTGCCGAAGATGGCCTGGCAGAGGGAGGAGTCAGGGCCGTTTTTGAAGATTCACATGGAAACATCTGGCTGGGTCATGATGGCGGAAGTGTAACCCGGTTTGATGGTCACAGTTTTAAGGTTTATGAAGAGTTGGGAACCCAACTGAAGTCAAATATTACAACGATTATTGAAGATTCCGGTGGCAAACTATGGATCACTACACAGGCATCGGGTGCGGCAATTATCAAAAATCCGGGTGCTTCGATGGACTCACTTGATTTTGAAATCTATTTGGGGCGCCGGTTGGCGGACAGGATCTTTGGGAGTATGATTGGACAGGATGGTTCATTGTATTTCGTGACGGATCCTGTCGTAAAAAAGTTTAACAGGGACAGCCTTAAGTTTGAGAACCTTGCGATGAATGGTATTCCCCGTTTTTTTGCCACAACGTGTATCCTGGAGGACAGTAGGATGAATTTCTGGTTCGGAACCCATAATGGGGGTCTGTATCGCTATCATGCTGAAATGGAAGATACGGAAATGGTTGACCTGGTAAAGCTGGGCATGTCCACCAACTGGGTCAGCACCCTTTTTGAAGACCGCTATGGAAATATCTGGGTGGGGACCTGGGGCGGCGGTGTGGCCCGTATCGATACAAATGATCATGTGACTGTATTTGATAACAGCAATGGCATGCCGGGTATGAAAATCTGGCAGATTAAGGAGGATAAGGAGGGCAATATTCTTTTTGGAACGAACGAACATGGTCTCTGTGCTTTCAAAGGTGATTATTTCGTCTCCTATTTTGAGGAGGATGGATTGATTAACGAACAGGTGTATGCCATTGAACAAACGCATGACAAACGTTACTGGGTCGGCACCAATCAGGGTATATCTATTATTGAAGGTGATGTGACACAAAGCAGGATCCGTGATTTTGATAAATTGAAGGGTGTCAGGGTACGGTTCATAGCGGAAGACCATCATCGGAATGTGTGGATCGCAGCGGAGGGTCAGGGAGTTTTTACCTATACTTTGCGTGGCGATTTTCGTTTTGAGCCAATGATTAACAGCAATATTCCGATGGGACAGATCACGGGGATGGCTATTGACGATCAGAATAACCTGTGGGTAGGTACGCTTGATGGACTGGTATATTATGAAATCGATAACCGGAAAATTGACCGGTTGACGCAGGTGCATGGATTGCAGGGCAATGAAATCTCTGCAGTTTTTCCTGACAGTCAGGGAAGAATATGGGTAGGGATCGATGGTCGGGGAGCTACGGTTATCGACGGACAGGAGATTCGTTCGGTAGATCTTGGAATGGTCGTGACGCCAACCTGTTTCACTGAGGATAATAATGGTGTTATCTGGATTGGGACTGAGGGGCGTGGGGTCCTTGCATATGATGAGAATCATAAACAGGTGGTCAGTCATCTGTCAGTAAAGGACAATGGATTACTTGCAAACCTTATCAATTTGTTGAATTGCGATGAGAATAATTACATCTACATTGGAACAAACAAAGGGCTGAATAAGTATGACCAGGAAGAGAATAAGCTGTATGGATTTAACAGGAAAAGTGGCTTTGTAGGTATTGAAACGAAACAGAATGCCACCTGTGTGGATCATGCGGGAAAAGTCTGGTTTGGAACAGGAATGGGAATTACCAGGTACGATCCTGCATTGAAACCGAGGGATGTGATTGAACCACTGACCCATATAACCGGATTGATGGTAAACTATGAACCTTATCCCATCACGGAGAACATGGTCTTTTCTTACAGGCAGAATTCCCTGATCTTTGATTACAGGTGTATCACACTAAATCCGGAGGCGGTGCAATACCAGATCATGCTAGATGGCATTGATATTGACTGGAGGCCTCCGGATACGCAGACACAGGTGAATTATCCTGCCTTGCCACCCAAAAAGTACACGTTTTACGTGAAGGCGAAAAACAGTGACGGTATCTGGAATGATCCTCCCATTGCACTTAACTTTCAGATCAAGCCACCATTCTATCTGACCTGGTGGTTCATTCTCTCCTGTATTGCAGCCCTGGGCGCCATGATTTTTGCCTATATCAAGGTCAGGGAACAGGCCCTTGTAAGGGAAAACAGGATCCTGGAAGACAAGGTCATAGAACGCACAGCACAGGTAGTGGCACAGAAAGAGGAGCTGGCGCAGAAGAACAAGGATATAACAGACAGCATCAGGTATGCAAAAAGAATCCAGTTTGCCATTTTGCCCCCAAAATCTCCTTTCCCTGAAACGTTTATTCTCTTCAAACCGAAAGATATCGTCAGCGGTGATTTTTACTGGTTTACTGAAGTGGACGGTAAGGAGTTTATTGCTGCGGTGGATTGTACCGGACACGGTGTTCCCGGAGCTTTCATGTCGATTATAGGACACAATTCGCTGAACAAAATCGTAAAGCAGTATGGCATTCTTGATCCGGGAAGGATTCTTACAGAGCTTAACCGGGAAGTTGTTGAAACACTTCATCATACCAGTGAGGATGGAGATGTGTATGATGGTATGGACCTGTCACTGATCACATTTGACAAGGTGAATATGGAGATCAATTATGCCGGGGCCTATAATTCGATGTACATGGTCAGGAATGATGAGTTGATTGAGACGAAGGCTGACCGGCAGCCGATCGGACTGGCAGCAGGGACCACTAAAATATTCAATACACAGGTGATTAAAGTTCAGAAGGGGGATGTAATATACCTGTTTTCAGACGGGTATGCGGATCAATTTGGAGGAGAGAAGCTCAAGAAGTTCAAGTCAAAGAACATGAAGGAGCTGTTGGTGCAGATTTCGGGTGAACCGATAGAACGCCAGCGCATAATTCTTGAAGATTCAATTGAGAAGTGGCGGGGGAACGTGGAACAGGTAGACGATATTCTGGTTATAGGCCGGAGGTTCTGACGCGCTCAGTATTGGCCTCAACGGCTGCATACATGATCGCTTCCGGGTCCCAGTCAGGCTCATTTTGTATGAGCCCGATCACCTCCTCCGGTTCATTGGCCACCTGCCATATCTTTCCATGCAGTGGCCGCATGAAGTGCTGATCGATCATCTCTTCGAAATGGCTTAGAAGGGGATCGTAGAAGCAGTTGGTGTTGAGGATAATAATGGGCTTTAGAAATTTGCCCAGTTGTTTGAGTGTTATTGCTTCGAGCAGCTCTTCCAGGGTTCCTACCCCTCCGGGCATGGAGATAATGGCATCCACATCTTTCATCATGAGTGACTTCCGTTCATGCATTGTCTCAACGGTCACGATATTTTTAAGATCAGGATGGCCCCATCCCATCTTCTGCATGAATCCGGGAATAATTCCTGTGACTTTTCCGTTGAGCGCCAGCATTTCATCCGCCATTACTCCCATGATGCCAACCGATCCTGCTCCGTAATTCATTTCGATATCCTGCTGGACGAGAATCCTGGCCATCTCCTTTCCTGCATCAAGGTATGAAGGATGTATACCTGGACTTGATGCTGCGAAAACGCAGATTTTTTTTATCATCATGGCAAATAATACCTTAAGAGGGCCATTGTAGGCTAAGTTGTCACAAGAAGATATACAAAGGTACTCTTTATATGCTAAAGCAGTCCTTCCAATTTATTTACAAGTGCGCTTTTCGGTACGGCACCAACTTGTTTGTCTGCGACCTCTCCGTTTTTAAAAAACAGGATGGTAGGGATATTCCTGATACCATATTTTTGCGTAATTCCAGGGTTGCTGTCAACATCCAGTTTGGTTACAACAGCTTTGCCATCATAGTCATTACCAATCTCTTCAACGATAGGTCCAACCATTCGGCAGGGGCCGCACCATTCTGCCCAAAAATCAACGATGACTGGTTTATCAGACTGAAGAACTATTTCTTCGAAATTACTATCTGTTACTTCTAATGCCATTTTATTAGGTGTTATGATGAATGAATAATAACGCAAAAATAGTTAAAATGTTTATCACACCAACTTGAATTGAAGTTCCGGGGATTCATTGACAAAGCTGATGAACTCTTCAGTGATTCCTATCTGCTTGTTTCTGCTGAACAGACTCACCTTCATTTTGGTGTCGGGATCCACAATATTTATTTTTAATTCCTTGCCTTCGGAGGGTACTGTAAATTTTTCCAGGTCATCAATCAGCTGTTCACTTACAGCGTCTAACGGCAGATTGAGCTCCACTGCTTTTACCAGGGTGTCTTTTACCTCCGACATGAGGTGAATGTGTTTAACCTTTAAAGAGTAAACCACTTTACCCGGCTCCTCGCGTGGTCGCCATTCATTGACAGAAGCCCTGATGAGCAATGCGATCCCGGGAGTAAAAAACTGTTTGAATTTCACATAATCATCACCGCGCAGCCTAACGGTGTATGATTCGGTAAAATCTTCCAGCACAGCCATCAGGTAGGGTTTGTTCCTCCACTGGTCGACTGTATCCTTGATTGTTTTAACAATTCCTGCAAAGGTGAATTCGTGGCCTGAAAGGGATTTCAGATCGTTCATTTCGTGGAGATTGGTTGTGCAGAAAGAGTCTATTTCTGTTTTAAACCTGTCCATTGGATGCGCAGTAAGGTACATTCCGATGAGTTCTTTTTCCCGGTTGATCTTGTCCAGCAGATTCCACTCATCAATGGCTGGAGGTTCGGGTCTGGAAATGCTTATCTGGCTCATGTCGCCGAAAAGGTTCTGTTGCGGTGTGTTTTTTTCAAATTGGAATTTGTTACCGTATTTGATCAATCTTTCAATGAATGTGGCTTCATTTTCTTCTACTTCAATGTACTGACTTCTGCTGATCTCTCCAAGTGAGTCGAAGGCTCCGGCAATCGCGAGACCCTCAAGGGTTTTTCGATTGATCGATGCAAGTTTGTTTCTTTCAACATAATCATAGATATCCAGGAAGGGGCCATGCGTATTTCTTTCTATGATCATCATCTCTACGGCAGATTCTCCGACGCCCTTAATTGCTCCAAGACCAAATCTGATATCACCATTTTTATTGACTGTGAATTTAAGTTTACTCTCGTTGACACATGGTCCGAGCACCGAGATATCCATTCTGCGGCATTCATCCATAAAAAAGCCAATCTTCTTAATGTCTGTGATGTTCCGACTGAGGACTGCTGCCATGAATTCTGCAGGATAGTGGGCCTTCAGATAGGCTGTCTGGTATGAAACATAGGCATAGCAGGTGGAGTGAGATTTGTTGAATGCATACTGCGCAAAGGCTTCCCAGTCCTTCCAAATCTTTTCAATAATTTTTTTATCATACCCGTTCTTTTCGCAGCCCTCAACGAACTTAATCTTAAGTTCATCCATCATTTTGCGGATCTTTTTCCCCATGGCTTTCCGCAGTGAATCTGCCTGGCCTCCCGTAAAACCGGCCAGTTTACGCGAGAGAAGCATCACCTGCTCCTGGTAGACCGTGATACCGTATGTGTCTTTGAGGAACTCCTCCATCTCCTCCAGATCATATGCGATCTTTTCGTATCCATGCTTTCGCTTGATGAAGCTGGGTATATAATCCATTGGTCCGGGACGGTAGAGGGCGTTCATGGCGATAAGGTCCTCGAACCTGTTGGGTTTTAAATCCCTGAGGTGTTTCTTCATCCCGGCAGATTCAAACTGGAACAATCCGGTTGTGTCTCCACGCGCATAAAGCTCAAAGGTTTTCTGGTCCTCGAGGGGTACATGCTCAATATCGATTGTTTTACCGGTAGATTCTCTGATGTTTTCCAGTGTATCCTTAATGATGGAAAGCGTTTTTAATCCCAGGAAATCCATTTTCAGCATCCCGACATCTTCGACATGCTTTCCATCGTACTGTGTTACCAGCAGATTCGACTCTTTTGATGTACAGATAGGTACATTATCAGTCAGGTCACTCCTGCCGATGATGATGCCACAAGCATGCAGTCCGGTATGGCGAACGGAGCCTTCCAGTGTTTCAGCGAATTTCAGGGTATTGACCACCAGGGGATTCTGAGATTTTTTTTCACGGCGTAGTTCTTCTACCTCCTCAAAAGCTTTCTTCAGGCTAATGCCCGGTCGTTCAGGCACCAGTTTTGCAAGCCGGTCGGCTTCAGGAAGCGGCAGTTTTTGTATACGGGCTACATCGCGGATGGCCATTTTTGCAGCCATGGTGCCGAACGTGATGATATGTGCTACTACATCATGGCCATATTTATCAACTACCCATCTCAGTACCATGTCACGTCCATCTTCATCAAAATCGATATCGATATCAGGCATGGAGATCCTGTCTGGATTCAGAAAACGTTCAAAGAGCAGGTCATATTTAATAGGGTCGATATCCGTGATCCTGAGACAATAGGCTACGGCAGATCCAGCGGCAGATCCCCTTCCTGGACCAACCGAAACCCCCATTTCTCTTGCGGCGGCGATGAAATCCTGAACGATAAGAAAGTAACCGGGAAACCCCATCCGTTTTACCGTGTTCAACTCAAAATCGAGCCTTTCCTGTAATTCATCTGTAATTGTTCCGTAACGATCCCTGGCCCCTTCATATGCCAGGTGTCTCAGGTAGGCATCTTCATTTTCAAATGTTTCCGGAATTTTGAAGTTCGGCATGATCGGATTGGAACTCAACGAATATTCCTCTACCTTTTGAGCAATCTCCATGGTGTTCGCCAGTACTTCCGGAATGTCGTTGAAGAGTTGGCGCATTTCCGCCTGGGTTTTGAGCCACTCCTGGTGCGTGTAGCGCATCCTGTTCGGGTCATCGAGGTCTCTGCCGGTACTCAGACAAATCAGGTGGTCATGTGCCCCGGCATCCTCCTGGTTGATAAAATGCACATCGTTGGTGGCAATGCATTTGATACCATGTTTCTTTCCCAATTGCAGCAATGTCCTGTTTACATATACCTGGTCATCGAAAACCCTCCTGTCTGTTTCCGGTTCATTGGTCTGATGCCTCATGAGCTCCAGGTAGAGATCTTCTCCGAACAGCGTTTTATATTCCAGGAGGATCTCCTCAGCTTTCTCCACGGACTGGTTCATGATCGCCTGGGGGATTACCCCACCCAGGCAGGCTGTCGTGACGATGATATCTTCGCTGTATTCTTTCAGGATTTCGAAGTCGATCCTTGGCTTATAGTAAAACCCTTCCGTCCAACCCTTTGATACGATTTTCAACAGGTTATGATAACCTTTTTTTGATTTGGCGAGCAGCACCAGGTGGTCGTTTCCATCCTGGTTTTTATCCTCCTTGCTATGCCTGGAACGTTTAGCGACATAGGCTTCAACACCAAGGATGGGTTTGATGCCCCGTTTGACAGCTTCATTATGAAACTCCTTGGCACCAAACATGTTGCCGTGATCAGTAATGGCAATTGCCCGCATGCCGTCATCTACCGCTTTGCTGATCAGTTCCGGAATATTGGCCGCTCCATCAAGGATAGAATATTGTGTGTGAACGTGCAGGTGACAGAAACCGGCATCTTCCGGTGAGATATCCGTTTCCGGGGCAACCATCTCCACCCTTTCATGCGGCTGTTCTTCGGAGACAGGAACCGAGGTGTCGATATCAAATGCTTCGATCCGGTCGGGATGTGCTCCGAGGAAAGCCTTGTGGTCCTCGGTCGGTATGTTTAATTTCTCAGGTGATATGATCCTTCTGCGGTAGAGTTCGAAAAATATTCTTGCTGTAGCATTGACATCAGCAGAGGCATTGTGTGCTTCGGAAAATGTTTCGGAAAACAGAATCTCATACAACTCTTCCAGTTTTGGAGATTTGTACCTGTTGCCGCGCCCGGGTAATTTGCAGAAATCACGGGTCAGTTCCATCGTGCAGACCGTGGGTGTTGTGAGCATTTTATTGCTGATTCCTGCACGGTGAAATTCCGCTGCTGTAATATTCAGATCGAATTTTACATTGTGCCCGATGATGAAAGAGGCAGATTCTATGGCCTTGTTAAATTTTGTCAGCGCTTCTGCTACCTGTACACCTGATGTCATCGCCATGGCAGTAGAGATGCCATGTACTTTTTCAGAAGCATAGGGTATTTCAAATCCATCCGGCCGGATGATCAGGTTTTCAACCTCCAGGAGTTCTCCGGTCCTGCTATGCAGCTGCCAGGCGATCTGCACGATCCTTGGCCAGTTGTTCAGGTCCTCTATGGGCGCATTGTCTCTTAATGGTAAACCGGTGGTCTCTGTGTCAAAAATTAGAAACATAACAATTATGGAGCTCTATTTAATTAATTATCAGACGGATGTATTTTTGGATGTATAAGGTTAAAGTTAGAATATTTGTACTGATAATGGCCAAGGTGTTGATAAGTTTTCACAATGCAGTCCTGCTGTTTCAGGGATGGGATTTTGTGTCGTGGCCTGGTTTTTGAAGTGATAAAACAAAACCAATGATCATGGAAAGAAAAACAGTACTTCTTATATTGGTGCTTTTCATTTTTACCATGGCATCAGCATCTGCTATTTCCATTAGAGAAGAGGATCCTCTGAAAATCTTCCCTAATCCGGCAGAGAAGCAGCTGATCCTTGAGTTGTGTTCAGATTTATCTGCCCTGCCTGTAATACACGTGATCGATTTAACCGGAAAAGTTGTTGAGAGATTTGAACGCCTGTTTAGTTTCGAACAGGATGTCTACACAGCAGAACTGGATATCAGTAATATGAAGCCGGGAGTCTACTTTATTAAGGTGATCCAGGGCGAGACTGTTTATTCCGGAAAGCTGATGGTGAAGTGACGTGTAAAATTCACGTCCCTTTCTTTGTAAATATGGAGGGAAAAGTTACCTTTGCAGCCACGTTTTTTCAAAGGTTATTTAATTTAATATGTAAAGAGTATGCCTGTTAAAATCAGATTAGCGCGACGAGGTCGCAAGTTTGCAAAGATCTACTCCATAGTAGTTGCTGATGGCAGGGCGCCACGGGATGGTAAATTTATCGAAGTACTGGGACAATATGATCCCTCTACAAATCCTGCTACCATTAAACTCGACTTTGATAAGTCGCTTGAATGGTTGCAAAAAGGCGCTCAACCTACAGACACTTGTAGGGCTATCCTCTCCTATAGAGGAGTATTGTACAAAAAACACCTGATTGAAGGTGTTAAAAAGGGAGCTTTTGATGAAGAAGAAGCTGAAAAACGATTCCAACGGTGGCTGAGTGAAAAAGAAAATAAGATCCAGGCCAAGGTAGAAATGCTGAAGAGTGAAGATGAAACTGCCAGGAAGGAAAGAATGGCAGCTGAAAGCAAAGTGAAAGAGGCGCGTGCCCAGGAGATCGAAAAGCAGCGTTCTGAAATGCTGAAAGAAGAGGCGGGAGAAGAGGCTTCGGAAACAGTTCCAGAAGAGGTTGTGGAAGCACCCAGTGCTGAAGAAGCCAAAGCGGAACCCAAAGCCGAAGAGGTAAAGGAAGCACCCAAAGCTGAAGAAGCCAAAGCTGAAGAGGTAAAGGAAGCACCCAAAGTTGAAGAAGCCAAAGCTGAAGAGGTAAAGGAAGATCCCAAGGCTGATGAGTCCGAAGAGAAACCCTCAGAGGACAAAAAATAAATTCCCAAAGCATGTCATATCGGGGGAGCCATATTGGAACCCTTATTAAACCACATGGTTTTAGAGGTGACCTGCTTTTAAAGGGTAGAAAAGAGATTCTTACTGAACTCCAAACAGGGATGCCATTGTTCATTGAAATAGATGGACAGCGGATCCCTTTTTTTATTGAAGAAATTGAGGCAGATGATACCGGTGGCCGCTGCCTTGTCAGGTTCGGTTTTATAGGATCGGATGAAGAAGCCCGAAGGTTTGTTGGTTGTCAGGTGTTTGATACATTGGTGCCAGACAAGAGGGATGTCCCGGCGTGGAATCATTTGCGTGATTATATCGGTTTTATGGTCACAGATACACGCAGTGGAAATGAATACAAGGTGACTGACTTTATGGATAATCACGAAAACCCTTTGCTGATCATTGATAAAGAGGGAGTGGAGGTGATGTTGCCGGTAAATGCCGATTATATTTTATCTGTCGACAGTAAGAAAAAAAAGATTGTGGCGGCATTTCCTGATGGATTGATTTGAGTTTACGCTGCCACTTTCAGGGTTATTAGCGCAGAATGCTGAATTCACCACCCAAACCCAGTTTGATAATTGACGAGGGCTTTGAACGTGTCATGTCCTCCTGCCTCCATTGTACAACGTAATCTGCCTGTGTCAGAATGACGTCTTCAATCTCACTGAAATTTCCCGGTGCACGGGTTCCTGAGGTATTTGCCGAGGTGGAGACGATCGGTTTCCTGAACCTGGAAAGCAGTTCGGAACAAAATAGATCGGTCGTTACCCGGATGCCAATCGTAAGATCTTCACTGATGAGATTTTTGGCAAGGTTTTTTGCTCCCGGGTAGATGATCGTCAGAGGATCAGTTGCAGCTTCGAGTAGGTCCCATGCAACATCCGGGACCTGTTCTACGTAAGAGGACAGCAAAGCTTCATTATGAATTAGCACAAGCATGCTTTTTGTGTCAGACCGCTGTTTCATTGCGTATATCCTGGAGACAGCCTTTTCATTCGTGGCATCGCAGCCGATCCCCCAGATGGTCTCTGTTGGATAAACAATGATTCCACCGTTTCGCAAAACTTCAAGTGTTTTATTGATGTCTTCTTTCATTTCATGCATTGCTGGTATATTTCAAATAATTTCGGAATGGTTTTTTCCTCTCTGAACAGTTTTGCATGCGCTGTTCCTTTTTTAATCAGGCTTTCCCTTAATTCCCGGTCAACTGAAATTTTATTAATTGCTGTTGCAAGTTGATCTGCATTTCCGGGTTCAACAAATAGTCCGCCGTTACCAGCTGTTTCTTCAAGGCAGCCTCCCGCTGATGTAATTACTGGAATGCGGGAGTTTAGTGCCTCTAAAACAGGGATGCCAAATCCTTCATACCTGCTGGGATAGATAAACATATTTGCCTGCTGGTAGACTGCCGGAAGATCAGCATTGTCGATGTGGTGATGAAAATGAATGTTCCGGACTTTCTTTTCTTCAATATATCTTTTCACCTGTTCATAATAGGTCGTCTTTCTTCCAACGGCAACCAGGGGAATATCAATTTCGTTTTCATGGATCGCACGGATGATGGTCAGCAATTCTTTTCGCTCCTCAATGGTTCCTACGTACAGCAGAAATTTTTTGGGGAGGTTATATTTTTTCGCGGTACTTTGCAGTATAGCTTCAGGCTGTATGTTATAAAACCACGGATTGCATCCCTGGTAAACAACCCTGATTTTTTGTTTATCTGCATCAAGCAATTGTACGATATCATCGCGTGTCTGCTTGCTGATAGCAATGATCCTGTCGGCTGTTTTTACGGCATGACTGACTTTCCTGAAGTAGATGCGCCGGTCAATCGGCGGATACAGATCAGGGTAGCGCATAAAGATAAGGTCGTGGATGGTTACGACACTCTTCATGCCGGTTTTTTCGATACCAAAAGGTATTTCATTGGAAAGACCGTGGTAAATATCAGTTTTATTATTGACCAATTGCCTGGCCAGTCCGAATGTGCGCCAGTATCCTTTTAGCTGTTTTGACCAGATGGTTGACGGTGTGCAAATTTCGGCATTCGAAGGGGGGGTAAACAGTCCGGAATTTTTTGTCGATGGGGTGTATAGCGTATACTCATTTTCAGGAAATATGCGGCAGAGCCCATGGATGGTTGAACGGCTGTAATTCCCCAGTCCGGTTCTATTGGTGAATGCCCGTTTTGCATCAAATCCTATCCGCATCAGACGGCTACGTTATATTCGCGTAAAGCATCGTTCAGGGAAGTTTTCAGGTCTGTGGAGGGTTTTCGCTTACCAACAATCAGTGCACAAGGTACCTGGTAATCACCGGCAGGAAATGACTTGGTGAAGGTGCCCGGTATCACAACTGAACGGGAGGGAACAACCCCCTTGTATTCTATTGGATCAGAACCTGAAACATCAATGATGCGGGTGGAACGGGTAATTGTAACATTGGCCCCGAGAACCGCTTCACTTTCTACCCTGACCCCTTCAACTACAATGCAACGAGAGCCTATAAAACAATGATCTTCAATAATTACAGGTGCCGCTTGTACCGGTTCAAGTACACCGCCAATGCCTGTGCCTCCGCTGAGGTGAACATGTTTGCCAATCTGTGCGCACGATCCGACCGTAGCCCATGTATCAACCATGGTGCCGGTATCTACAAAAGCACCTATGTTGATGTAGGAGGGCATCATGATCACTCCTTTTGAGATGTATGACCCGTACCTTGCAATGGCATGGGGCACTACCCTGATACCTTTTTCCATGTATCCGCTCTTTAGCGGGATCTTGTCATGAAATTCAAATGGAGGAATCTCTATGGTCTCCATTTTCCTAATGGGAAAATAGAGAATTACGGCTTTTTTTATCCACTCATTTACTATCCACTCTTCCCCTCTTTTCTCTGCCACCCTGAGCAAGCCTTTATCGAGCATTTCAATGACATCTGCAATCGTATCCTGAACGCTTTTCTCTTTTAACAGCGCCCTGTCTTTCCATGCGCTTTCAATAATCTTCCGGTGTTCCATAAAGTATCTTTTAATGCCGTGAAATTAACTAAAATTATCAGGCACTTCAAGAAAACCTTGAATTCACGGGTTTAAACGTCTTCAGTTTTTCTGAAAATGCATGAAAATCAGGTAAGGTTGCGGTCCTGGATCTTCCGATTATTCTTTTTGATTGCCAGTTTTATTACCCTTCCTGTTATATAGATGATTACCAGGCTGAAAATGATTGTGGCACCGGAGGGTATGTCAAGGTAATAGGAGGCGGTCAGCCCCAGGAAAGCACCAAAAAAACCGATAATCACCGACCAGAAGAGGATCTTTCCGAAATTGCTGGTGAAGAGGTTGGCTGTGTTCTGCGGAATGGTGAGCAGGCTTAATACCAGGATGATTCCTGCTACACGGATGCTTAACACGATTGTAAGCGCTACCAGTACGATCAGCAGGTAATTGACAAGCATCACGGGAATTCCCCTTGTCTGGGCGAACTGTTCATCAAACGATACAAATAGAATAATTCTGTAAAACAGGATGAATACCAGTGACACAATTATTGTCAGGGCAAGCATCAACGTAAGGTCGACCTTGGTAACCGTGATGATGCTTCCGAAGAGAAAGCTCATGAGATTCGGAGAATACCCGGGTGTAAGATAGATGAAAATGATTCCGATGGCCATGCCCAGGGACCACATGACAGCGATGAGGGAATCGTTCCTGATTAGTTTTTTCCGGGTTAGGTTTTCGGTGGTTATGGCAGCAATGAGTGCAAAAACCGCTGCACCTGCCATGGGGGGCCATCCGAAGAAGTAACTGATCCCCACTCCTCCGAATGAGGCATGGGTGATTCCCCCGCTGATAAATACCATTCTTCTGGCGACGATATAGGTTCCAATAAGTCCGCAGGATACTGACATCAGGAAGGCTGCTGAGAAGGCGTTCCTGAAAAACTCATATTCAAATAGGTGGATCAGTTCCATCATTATTTTTGTTTGTGTTGACCCATAACACGATGAGGTACTGGTCCATGTGTTACCAGTTCGATCGGACAATTATAGACTTTGAGCTGCTCATTCGAGATCTCATTGGATGGATGGTAATGCAGTCCGCCGTTGACACATGCAATGGATTTAATATAAGGTGATATGGTGCCCACATCATGGGTTACAAGGAGAATAGCGATGTTCTTATTCAATTCCACAAGAATCTTGTAAAGCTCCTGTTCAAACCGGTTGTCTACATAGGTGTTCGGTTCGTCCAGAATCAGCAATTTTGGAGAAGAGATAATGGCCCTGGCAAGCATGGTACGTTGTAGCTCTCCTCCTGAAAGTTCACCTATGGGACGCTGACTGAAAGCTGTCATGCTTACGGAATCAAGTACATGCTCAACTTTTGCAACAGATGCGGGATTTCTTTTTGGTTTGATATTCATACCGGTAGACAAACCCGACAGCACTACATCGGTGACTGTGATTGGAAAATGGTCATCAAACTGGTTTACCTGGGGCAGGTACCCGATATCATGTTTCCCGATGTTGCGTGTAACACTACCCTCATTGGGTTTTAGCAGCCCGAGAATGATTTTAAGCAGCGTGGTTTTTCCTCCACCGTTGGGACCAATGATCCCGATGAAATCCTGTTGAAGAATGTCCAGGCTGACATTTTTCAGAACGGGATTTCCTGAATAGGAGGCTGCCACTTTGTGTAGTGAAATGATTGGTTTGCTCATTTAAGGTACTCTTTGAGTTTTTCCGTGATGTGGTACATCTGATCCATCCATTCAGGATCAAGCGGATTTATTTGTACGATTTGTGCACCAGTCTCATTGGCCAGTACCTCTGCGTTTTTCTGATCAAACTGCATCTGCAGGAAGATAACCCTGATGTCATTTTTAATGCCTGTATCAATCAGCTTTTTCATGTGAGCGGAAGAGGGTGTTTTGCCTCCCAGTTCCAGCGGATGCTGATCCAGTCTGTAATCCCTGGCAAAGTAAGACAAAGAGGGATGATAGGTAAAAAAACTCACTGATTTCAGGTTGGTCAGCTCATTGGAGATATATTGGTCCAGGCTATCAAGATCTGTAAGAAAGGCTTCAAGGTTGGTATCGAAAATTTCCTTGTGTGCAGGATATTTGAGAGACAGTGCCTCGTGAATATTCCTGGCGATGATCTTTACATTTTTTGGTGAAAGCCAGGTATGGGGATCGACACCGCCGTGCTGGTGACCGTGGTCATGGTCAGCATGATGTATATTCTCTTGCATCTTTTTTTCCATGATCAGGTCAATGCCATCGGAGAGGTCAATAATGGTCATGCTGTCGTTTGTGGCTGCAAGTTTATCCATCCATGCCATTTCAAAACCAGTGTATCCCATTTTGAAATACAGGTCTGTTTTTGTCAAAGATGCAAGTTGTGAAGGTGTGGGATCGTAGGTTGCAGGACTGGCGCCCGGTGGAACCATCACATTCACAGGAAAAAGATCGCCAGCAATCCTGGTAACGAAATATTTCTGTGGGAGAATACTGACCGAGATCTCTTGTGCGCCGGAGGAATCTTTTTGATTGCTGCAGCTTACAATGATCAGGGTCATAAGAATGATAATGCTGTGTTTTTTCATCGATCGATTATTTATGTAGTACTTGCGTCTATTTGATGTTGTATTTTTTAAACCTGAAAAGAGGAGTGCCTTTGGGAGGTACCGGATCATGGCCGTGTCCACCCCAGGGATGACAACTTAGTATTCTTCTTGTACCCATCAGCAGGCCTTTTATGGGACCGTGCACCTTAAGCGCTTCTATGGCATATTCCGAACAGGTAGGTACATACCTGCAAGTCCCCGGAAGCATCGGCGAGATCAGCCACTGATAGAGCTTCACGGGGATGATCAGCAGAAATGAGATTCCAGCGCTGATCCATTGAACCAGGAGAAAGCGGTTTGTCCTCTCTTTCATTGACATTCGTTGCATATACCTATTACCAGGAACTGGTTTTCTTCTTTCGTAAACCCTGCCGGTAGTTTATAATCCTTAACTTCCAGTTGGGTCAGGCAAAAAAGTCTTGCACACCGGGAGCATTTGAAATGTATATGATCACCGTAATGTCCGTCTCCCTGGTCGTTCTTCCCCTTTAATGCATATTTTACTTCATGGTCTGCGATGATCCGTTGTATCACTTTCTTCTCGAACAAAGCGTTCAGTGTCCTGTATACCGTTGATTTATCACATTTTTCCGGTAGAAGGGAACATATCTCTTTTCCCGAAAGAGGAGCCATTGATCTTTTCAGGATGTTTAAAATGTTTACCCTGTTCCTCGTCCTGCTTAATCCATTGTTCTGTAAAAGAGATGCCGCTTCCATAATATTTGCAAATGTGTTGCAAAAATACAAAATTTCTGATACTTTTCAATGCGGACACTTCGGTTTTTCATGGTGCATTGCTATACAGCTTATCGGCTGTCATTTTTTTAACGTTTTTGGTGTACGCTTAATTTAGAAGTGTTCTACAACACTTCTTTGGCTATTTTTTTTTAATTTGGCGCTCTCAAAAACGGAGCAGAAATATTGAAAATATTACCAATAATTAAACTATCGTGAAAATGAAAGATGCTGTTGCAATTCTTTGCGCAGGAGGACCCGCACCCGGGATCAATACAGTGATTAGTTCAGTAACAAAGATCTTTATCAATAATGGGTACAATGTACTGGGGCTGAATGGAGGTTATAAAAGTCTGTTTTCAGAAGAACCTGCATTTGAGTACCTTGATTTCGATTATGCTGATCAGATTTACAGCCGGGGAGGTTCTGCATTGAAGATGAGTCGCTATAAACCGCGTGATGATGAGTTCAAGGTCGACTTTTTTAAAAAAAACAATGTAAAGCTGCTTGTGACGATTGGTGGTGACGATACGGCGTCTACAGCCAACAGGCTTGCAAAGTACCTGGCGACTCAAAAACTGGATGTAAAAAATATTCATGTCCCCAAAACCATCGATAATGACCTTCCATTGCCTGATAACACTCCCACTTTTGGATATCATTCAGCCAAGGAAGAGGGGGTAAGGTTGGCAACAACGATTTATGAAGATGCCAGGACCAGCGGAAACTGGTTTGTTGTTTCGGCGATGGGCCGCGAAGCTGGTCACCTGGCCATGGGTATTGGTACAGCGACACACTATCCGATGATTATTATTCCGGAGATGTTTAATAAAACGAAGATTACTTTTGACAAGATTACGAAGTTGGTAATCTCATCCATGGTGAAAAGGAGAATTCTGGGAATCGACTATGGCGTGGCGATCATTAGCGAGGGGGTATTTCATTTTATGAGCGACAAGGAGATTATCGATACAGGAATCAATTTTACGTACGATGACCATGGTCATCCGGAACTGGGGAATGTCAGCAAATCGCACATCTTCAACATGCTTACGCAGCAGGAGTTAAAAAAACTGAGGATTAAAGTAAAGAGCCGTCCGAACGAAATGGGTTATGAATTACGCTGTTGCCGTCCGGTAGCATACGATCTGGCTTATGCCACACGCCTTGGGATGGGCGTTTACAAGTTATTTAAGGCTGGGGAGACAGGTTGTGTGATTATGATCAACCGGAATGCAGAGGTGAAACCATTGTTCCTTAAGGATATTGAGGATGAAAATGGTAAGGTTAAACCCCGTCTTGTGGATGTCAGCTCCCCGAACGTGCAGATGATCTTCAGGAACAACCTTCATTATATCACCAAGGAAGATTACAGGGCAGCAAAAAAATATGTAAAGAATCCGGAAGAATACGATTTTTACAGAATCCTTGAATGGGATCAGGCGGAAAACTGCTGATATTCTGTTGGAGTGTTATTCATTAAAAGCATCCTTTCAGGGTGCTTTTTTTTTCACTGGTTTATTTGTTCCGGGGGTTGACAGTTGCATGATAATGTCTTACTTTTAATGATAAAAAGTGACGGTTATGGCAAATATAAAATCAAAAGGAACCATTGGTATTCTTACTGGCGGAGGTGATGTGCCAGGTCTTAATCCTGCAATCAGGGCGGTTACCATTCGTGCACTAAGGGAGGGCTACCAGGTGATTGGTTTGCGTCGTGGCTGGGCCGGTATCATGGAGATTATCCGGGATAAAGCGGTTGATAACAGTGAGTGTTATACCATTCTTACAGAGCAGATTGTGAACAAGGCCGGGCGGACCGGGGGTACTTTTCTGCATACTTCCCGCATGAATCCGGGAAGGGTGAACAAGATTGATGTTCCAAAACATCTGGCTGAAAAGTATGGGAAGGATGTTAATGATCTGACCCCTGAAGTGATCAAGAACCTGGAGTTTCTGGGGATTGAATACCTGATCCCTATTGGGGGTGATGATACACTGAGTTACGGAGTCAGGTTGTATCAGGAGGGTTTTAAAGTGATTGCCATTCCAAAGACCATGGACAATGATGTTCCGGGAACCGATTATTGTATTGGCTTCAGCACATGTGTTACGCGGACGATCCAGATGACAAATACTTTACGTACATCGGCAGGCTCCCACGAACGTATCCTTGTGATGGAGGTCTTTGGAAGATATTCAGGCTTCACAGCCATGCTCCCGACCATGGCAGGAGCGGCCAACAGATGCGTGATCCCTGAGCATAAATTTGACATTGAACATCTGACCGGGCTTTTGGTGGAGGACCGTCAGCTGAATCCCAGTAATTATTCTGTTGTTTTGGTCTCGGAAGGAGCGACTTTTCAGGGTATGGATCAGATGGTCTTAAAAAGTGATGTGAAGGACGCTTTCGGACATGCCAAGCTCGGAGGCATCGGGAATATCGTATCAGAGGAAATTAAAAATATTTCACCAAAATTTAATAATGGAAAGACGGTCAACGTGATCAACCAGTCACTCGGATACCTGGTCAGGGGCGGAGATCCGGATGCCATTGATTCTATTGTTCCGATGGCATATGGGAACCTTGCACTTGACCTTATTCTGAAGGGCATTCATGGCCGGTTGGTAGTGCTCAGGAATGGAAGGTACGATAATGCTCCGCTGGAGGTGGTTACCAATAATTCGAAATACATTGATGTAAAAAGGCATTATAATACAGACCGACTGAGACCACTGTTTAAGAGTTTTGAGTTTCAGCCACTCTTTATTATGACAGGCAGCGAGGTAAGTTAGAAGCTATCTTTTCTGGTAGACCCAGGCCTCGTCGGCGACATTTGTTCTTGCAAGATACATGCTTTCAGCTGCATCACGCAGGGTTTGGTGAGCGGTATAAACCACAAGGTTGAAGTTGTAGGGGCCATCGATAATTTCTCCGGATCCGCCCATGTTTTTGATCTTTTGTGAGAAATCTTTGGCGTACTTCATGTTTTTAAAACTTCCTGCAATGACAAAGTAATTTCCGGTGAGCGCTGGTTTCTTGGTTGCCTCATCCAGAAGCTGCGCACATTCGTCAGCCCTGAGCTTCAACAGGTCCAGCTCCTGCTTAACGTTTGCCAGTTCTTCTTCAACATTTGCTTTCTGTGCTATTAATACATCGATTTCCTCCTGTGTCATCGACGGCTTTTCAAAAAGCGAGCAGGATGAAGCACTGAATATAACAAGCACGAGGATAACTAACTTTTTCATGATAGGTGTTTTATGGTTTCTTAATCAAATGTAAAACATTAATTCATTCGATGCTATAAGTTTATCAACAAATTTACGATTAAGGTTCCGATTGTGCAGTGTTATTTTGCGGCAGTGCTATCATGCCATTTCAGGGAGGCAGTAATGGGGAAGTGGTCGGAACACTTTGATTTGATCCTTCTGAATGAGACAGGATCCAGTTCTTTGCTACAAAAAATGAAATCGATCCTGTAGGAGGGAAGATCACCGGCATAGGTGTTTCCAAGTCCGGAACCTGCCTTACTGAAGGTGTCAGTCAGCCCTTTCTGAATCCTGCGATAGGCGTACGATGTCGGCGTATCGTTGAAATCACCCATGACAATGACTGGGTAGGGTGAATCGGCAATATATCGGTGGATGATCCTTGACTGTTCTGCCCGAAGAACAAATGCATCGCGTAAACGTTTTCCGATATCCTTCATTTCCTCCAATTGCCGGTTTGTATATTTCAATGAAAGGGAATCCATGAAACTGTAATTATTCTGTCCGAAGCGGATGGATTGAAGGTGAATATTAAATACCCTCACAGTGTCCTGGTCTATTTGTAAATCCGCATATATCGCCTGGTTTATGGATTGATCAAAGAGAATCCTGCTGGTCTTTAAAATGGGATACTTGCTAAAGAGGGCAATGCCAAACCCGGAATCGGGACCGCTCTCAAGACCATAGTAAATAAAGTGATGGGAGTATTCCCCAAGGTGTTTTTTTACATCTTTTTCCTTTCGTCCGGTTTTGTTGGCTGTATAGAATTCCTGAAAGCAGAGGATGTCAGGTGATTGTTCATTGATGACATTAAAAATACCATCAAATGAATTTCTTTGCTGACTCCAGTTGTACTGGTCGAAGGTTCTGACATTGTATGACATCACACTGATCAGATCACTGTCCATCGTACTTTCACTGACATCTTCGCTGCCGAAATTCAGAGGTACAAGATTCATCAGGTGACCCCATCCAATCAGAATGGCAACAAGTGATATCAGCAATTCTTTTCTGAAGCGGATGGCCCAGTATACAAGAAAAATCAGGTTAACCAGAACGAGGTAGGGATAGGCCAGGCCGAGAAAAGCGGGAAAAAGGATTACTGCAGGATTGATCACCGGGGCTGTGTATGACAACAGCAGTATCAGTGCAAACAGTATATTGATAAGCAATAGTATTTTTCCTGCCAGTTTTCTCAAAGCTTACCCTGTTTTATTCAAATGTACGATTCCTGCTTAAAAACCTCCTGCTATTTCTTCATGTTGAACAACTTCTCCTTTTCAGATTTGGTTAGGGAATCATACCCTCCCTGTGAGATCTTGTCGAGAATCCGGTCGACCTCAGCTTGCTCATGTGCTTTCTGCTTATTATACTGGTAGTCGTCAGCCGGCCTTTTATAGGTGACTTTCATGTTTTTTCTTTTTCTGAAAAGACTGAAAAAACTATCCATGAAGCGGTCAATTCCCCGGGTTATATCTTTTCCTTTCATGTAATATCGTGCGAACAGAAATCCGGCAAGGGCACCACCAAGGTGAGCGATTTTTCCTCCTGTATTGTCTGTAAAGTCTAGAATGGTAGAGGTAATAAAGATGATCAATGCCAGGTAGACAATTTTCACCGGTCCAATAAATACGATGGTCATGCGGCGTTCGGGGACCAGCGTAGCTACTGCGATTACAATGGCCATAACTGATGCTGAGGCTCCCGTGGCAATGGATGCTTCCCTGACCTCTTCAAAGAAGGGGAACAAATTGTAAAAGCCTATAAACAGCACCGCCCCTGCCAGTCCACCGAGAATATATACTCCCAATACTTTTTTTACGCCGAACTCTTCGATAAAGAAACGACCAAACCAAAAAAGGATCAGAAGGTTGAACAGGATGTGATAGAGATATCCGTGGGAAAACATATAGGTGACGATGGTCCATGGTCTCCGGCTAAGCGCTGCGAGGTCGGAAGGGACCGCCAGGTAATGGAGAATTTCCGAGATACTCTCTGTCCGGTCAATCCTGTTCAGCAGGACAAGGAAGATTACGCCGATATGCAACCCCAGGAAAACGGCTACATTGATATAGATTAGTTTATGCAGTGAAGATCCCTGCTTGTATGAATTTTTTATCTCTTCAAGAATGGTCATCCGATTTTTTTTCGTTTAATAGAACCTGTTACTGGTTCTGTTCCAGTACTTGATCAGGATAAAGCCGAAGATCATCCCTCCCAGGTGGGCAAAATGGGCAATGCTGCTTCCTGATTGAGTGACTCCCAGGTATAGTTCCAGTGCCCCGTAACCAATCACCAGCCACTTTGCCTTGATGGGGAAGGGGAAGGGGATGATAAACAATGGTGTATTCGGAAACAGCATACCAAATGCCAACAGAATGCCGAAGACCGCCCCTGAAGCTCCAACGGTCGGTGTTCTCAGGGCCTGGTAAAGCCCGGGGTAGGAGGTGCTGATCTCCCTTAACCGTTCATAAGTTAGAGTTTCGAATCCATACTGTGCCTTCACAGCATTAATGGTAGGAATCAGTTCTATATATTGTACCAGCTGATGCAGGAATGCAGCTCCGAGTCCGGTGACAAAAAAGTAAACCAGGAATCTTTTGCCTCCCCAGACACTCTCCAGGGTTTTTCCAAAGATCCAGAGGGCCCACATATTGAAAAATATATGCATCATACTACCATGCATGAACATGTGTGTGACCACCTGCCAGGGTTTGAAGAAAGGTGACTGGATGTAAAACATTCCCAACACCCCGTTCAGGTTGATCAGCCCCGCCCTCCCCAGGATCCAGTACAATACAAAAGCAATTACATTAATGATAATCAGGTTTTTAACAACCGGAGGTGTATTGCTTGTTCTTCCAAAATAAAATCCGCTCATCTGGTAAAATTATAAAGTTGTTTTCTATTAGAACAAAAATCATGCAAGATGTTTCGCAAGATCTTCAATTTTAATGATATTCAGTATGGGTTTTCCCCCTGGCGTTGTGTTTGGATTGGAGCAGCCAAAGAGTTGGTCAACCAGTTCCTGCATTTCCTTTGAATTCAGTTGTTTACCGTATCGTATAGCAGCTGCAATGGCAGTGGATCTGGCAATTTTCTCGTGTTGATCGAGCGTTAATTCTGACTGATAATTTTTGTATTGTTCCAACAGTGTTTCGATCACTGACTTGATGTCAGGTACGGCAGTATTGGCAGGAATGCTGTGTACAATGACACAGTTTTTTCCAAAATCGCGAATATCGAATCCCAGCTTGCCGATCTCGCCCATGAGTTCCAGGCACAACCGGTAATCGTTGCTGTTCAGTTCAATGGTTTCCGGGAAGAGGGTGTTCTGGGCATTGACAGCATCCTTTTGCAGTGTCTCCAGGTGCTGTTCATAGAGGATCCGTTCATGGGCCCGTCGCTGGTCGATTACCATAAGGCCTGATTTGACGGGTGTCAGGATGAATTTTCCTTTTAGCTGCAGGTACCGTATTTCCTGTATCTGTTCGTTGCTGTCCTCTCCTGAGAATCCCAGTCCGGGCGAAAGGTCCTGGTTGTTTTTTGTATCGTACAGTTTCTGCCAGTCCTGGTGTGCCGACCGGCGCTCATGGTCATTTTTGTCTGCATCGAATGGATTAAAATGCCGATTGATATTCTCCGTAGGAACGGAAATCTCCTGGTCCTTTTTCATCACAGGAATGTCGATGATCCCCTCCCTGCTGAAATCCAGTGTTGGTGAAAGGTTATGTTTGCCTATGGCCTCACGTGTTGCTGCATGAAGTATTTGCCAGACGGACCGTTCATTTTCAAACTTGATCTCGGTTTTGGTGGGATGGATATTAATATCAATGGATGCCGGGTCGGTCTCGAAAAAAATAAAATAGCTTGGATAGTGATCGGCCGGAAGAATATCTTCATAGGCCTTCATGATGGCTTTATGAAAATAGGGGTGTTTCATGAAGCGTTGGTTAACGAATAGGAACTGCTCTCCAAAGGTCTTTTTGGCATGTTCCGGTTTTCCAATAAACCCCGATATTTTAGCAATGCTGGTTTCTGTTTCAATATTGATGAGGTTCTGCAGAATCTGTTTTCCGAAAATTCCCGAAATCCGGTTTTTCAGATGTGCGCCTGGTAAGTTAAAAACCGTACCATCGTTGTGCATCAGGTAGAATTCCACTTCCGGGTAGGCCAGTGCGGTATGATTGAATTCATTGATGATATGGCGCAGCTCTGTCTGGTCCGATTTCAGGAATTTACGTCTGGCCGGCACATTAAAAAAGAGGTTTCTTACCGTGATATTCGTCCCTTCTGAAATCCGGTCCTGTTCTTGTGATTCGATCTTTGAACCACTCACCCGAATATGTGTACCCAGTTCATTTGATGCGGTTTTGGTCTTTAGGGATACTTCTGCTATTGCAGCAATCGATGCCAGCGCCTCTCCCCTGAATCCCATGGTGCGGATGGCAAAAAGGTCATTGGCTTCTGATATCTTGGAGGTGGCATGTCGCTCAAAGCACAGGCGCGCATCATTAGCAGTCATCCCCCTTCCGTTGTCCAGTACCTGGATATAGGTTTTTCCGGCATCCTTTAGTCTTACGGTAACAGAGCTGGATCCGGCATCAATTGCGTTTTCCATCAGTTCTTTTACCACAGAAGCCGGTCGCTGGATAACTTCTCCTGCTGCGATCTGATTGGCAACGGAATCCGGAAGTAATTGGATAATATCTGGCATTTATCTGATAAACAATAAATAGGAGATGAGCAAAAGTACAGCGGTGATAACGAGAAGGCGTATATTGGATTCGCGCCCTGCTTTTCTGTTGGTTTTCGGGGAATACTGCCGGAACGATCCACGTGTGATGGTAGATGATTTCCTGTTGTATGTCACCTCATTTCCAAGCTCAGCCTTGATCCGCCTGACCCTGTCTTCAAATTCCTCTTTTTTTGGATCCCAATACAATGGATTGTAATTGAATCGATTGGGCTCTTTTACCTTGAAAAATCTTGGTATTCCCATTGTTCTTTTTTTACCTTACAAAGGTACCATTTTTTTTGATGGTAAGATTATTCAGGATTATGTACTTTTGATTAAAATTTTTATCCCATGAAGGAACTTATCCTACAACAACTGTCGGAGGCAGTGGATACGCTTGACAAATTTATGCATGATCCTGATAAGATTGCTGCAATAGCGGCAGCTGCCGGATTGCTGAGCGAATCAATTGGCAATGGAGGAAAGATCATCTCCTGCGGCAATGGGGGCTCGATGAGTGACGCCATGCATTTTGCCCAGGAGCTTACCGGCAGGTTCAAGCACGACCGTCCCGCGCTACCTGCGATAAGTATTTCTGATCCTTCTCATCTTACCTGTACAGGAAATGATTATGGCTTTGAGCATGTCTTCTCACGGTTTATTGAAGGGATGGGAAATGCCGGAGATGTGCTTCTTGCTATCAGTACCAGTGGAAATTCCGCAAATGTAATCAATGCTGCTCAGGCGGCCCTTGAGAAGGGAATGAAGGTGGTTGCACTTACCGGGAAAACCGGAGGACTTCTCGCAAAGCTGGCCGATGTCGAGATCCGGGTGGAAGGAGCGACATACAGTGACCGTGTACAGGAGATGCATATCAAGGTTATCCATATCCTGATCGAATTGATTGAGAGGACGGTGCTGGGATGACAGCCATGTTCCTTAATGGTTCAGCAGACGAATATCCGGGCATCGTCTGAGAACAGGAACCCAGTATGTTCAATCAGTGTGGGTGCGCGCAATGTATGCTCCTTTGTTTCATCTGTAGCGGTGCCATTCAGCAGGACCAGTATTTTTTTACTGACATCATCGTCGTGGAAATGTTCGGCATTGATCACAGCTCCTTTAGATACCAGGGATTTTACCTGTTCCAGCTTCCACTGACTGTAGGGTGGTATTTTGCTGAGCAGATTTTCTGCAAGCCGCTCACCTCCAATGTTCCATATGCGGTCTTCCAGTTCGGGATGCTTGCCGGTCAGTCTTGTCAGCTCTTTGATGGGCAATAAGAATACAGTAACAGGCGATTCTGCAAACACGCTGGCTGTCCGGGATCCGGTCAGACTGGCAATCTCTCCAAGGAAAGCCCCGGTACTGAGTACTTCCACATCCTGACCGGAGATGGACACGCGTACAGTTCCCCTGGCCACAAAATAGAGGCCGTCGCTTGCACTGTTTTCTTTGATGAAACGATCGCCCATTGTGTAGATACGTGTCTGGAACTTCGGGATCATATCTTCAAGCAGCATGGGATCCATTCCTTTGAACAGTGATGATTCCCTGAGAAGCTTTTCAGTTTCGGGCTGACGAATAACCGGGGGTGAGTTCATGAGCCGTTTCATCCGTTCTTCGATCTCATCGATCAGCTTTTCTGCTTCAGCGCCCTCAAGTTGTCCGTTTTTTTGCATCCGCTCAACGGTGTACCGTTCATAATTGAGCAATGTACGGATGGCCTGTCTGGTAGCAACGGCAGTGTAGATCTCCGGGTAGTTCTTTCTAAGGTTCCTCAGGAATGTCTGTCCCAGGATTCTGTTCTCGGTAACCTCTTCTTCCAGTTGCTCAAGAATCTTTGAATCTTTCTCCTTGTTCTCCACGCTTTCAGCTCCAAGCCCTCTTACCATCCGTTCAATGAGTTTCAGGGCATCTTCCTGTGCCTGTACAAAGCCCCTTGCACTGTCGTAGCTGACTGAGATCCTTTCGAAGAAGAATCTTCTCGAGAGGTTTGAAAGAAACGGGATGCGTTGCATGATGTCCAGGTACCTGCCGGTTTTCCAGTTTTCCTCCAGGTCCTTGCGCTGCGAGAGCGGGATCATCCCGCCTTCATCCAGGATCTTCTGAATGGTGTCTGAGAGACTCATCACCGCAGATGACCCGAGCAAACCGTCTTTAAACTGGTGCCAGTAGCTGCTTTTTTCCTTTTCAAGAATTCTTCTCCGGTACTCGGCAATGGTATCGATCTTGATATCAGAACCTTCGTTTTCCGGAACTGATTCAGGGAGAAATTCTTTCACGGCATCCCAGTTGGCCCTGCTGAGGTACCTGTCGGTTCTGGTTTTTTCATACGCGTTCACGGAACTGTTGTAGAGGTATTTTTTCGCATTGACCTGGATCAGTTTTTTTGCCGGCGAGATATCTGTCAGGCCAAGCTTCCTGACAAGTGGTTTGATGGTTGTGGCATTGACCAGCAACGTTAGTGTAACCAGTCCTGCAGTTAAAAACAGGAACTGTCCCCGGATCTCGGCAGGTATGGCGCTCTCTCCGGCAACGATCAGTGCCAGTGCCAGTCCGACAGCTCCCCTGAGGGCACCGTACCATACGATGACCGCATCTTTTTTTGGCAGGCCGTAGCCCGATTTGCGCATGACGGGGTAGAAGATCAGGATGACCAGTGCCCTGATAAGGTGGACACCTACATAGAGTATAAGCAGGATCAGGATATTTTTGCCTGTGACCGATACCTGTTCAGCAATAACGACCCCGACGATAATGAAAATGAGTGTGTTGGCAATAAAAGCCAGTAGTTCCCAGAATTCATGAAGGAAGTGTTCGACTTCCGGACTGATGCGTGTCTTTCCTACGCTGGCCATGGCGAGTCCCAGAGCCACCAGGCCAAGCACCCCGGATACATGGAAATAGTATTCACAAATAAAGAAGGTGATATAGGCTGCAGCTACGATTACACTGATCTCAACAAGGGCATCATTGAACACTTTTCTTACCCAGCGGATGGCGATACTGCCTATGATCACGCCGATCAATATACCTCCAACAGCGACCTTCAGAAATTCGCCAACCGGGGAGGCGTCTGTACTGCCGCCGCTGACCACAGTGAAGAAAAGCATAAACAGCACAATGGCGGTTCCGTCGTTCAGCATCGATTCCCCCTCAATCAGTGTCCCCAGCTTCTTGGATGCCCCCAGTTCCTTGAGCAACGCCACCACGGCGACCGGGTCGGTGGCACTGGCTACTGCGCCAAACATCAGTGCATACGCCCATCCCCAGCCGTTCAGCCCAAGCCCTATGCGGTCGATTCCGAGAACGATAAAGGCTGTAAGGAACATGGCAATGATAATTCCGGGAATGGCCAGCAGGGATGCGTTCAGGGCACTTTTACGGAAGGTATGCACATCCATGGCGAAGGCTGCTTCAAAGATCAGCGTGGGCAGGAACACGTACATAATGATATGCGGATCAATATTTCCGGCCCAGCTGAATGCCCTGTTGAGTAGTCCCATATCCACCCGTATACCTGCGATGTCTGTAATACCGAACCAGCCAAGCCGCAGCATGGCCCCGAGGATCAGCCCGATAATGAGTAGCCAGACAGTAAATGGCAGGGGACTTTTTCGCAAGAAATGGCGTACCGCTGCACCCATCAGCAGCGCGATAATGATGAAGAAAAGAGGTGCCATGTCAGCTCCGTGACTGCCCGAATGATCCTCTTCATGCATGGCGGAATCATGTTCGGGGGCGGCCTGGGTATGCGATGGCGGCGTCTCCTGCTCTGTGAGATGATGTTCAGGCTGATCAACAGGGTTCAGGGAGGAGAGCGTGCTGCTGCCTGAAATAAGCAACCCGATGGTCAGCGCGATAAAGAGTTTCGTTTTCATGAGATCCTGTTTCAGCGTTTCTGCAGGGAAAGATACAAATACTTTTAAAGATGCAAAGCGGCAGGTTGGCCTGAAAATTGCAGAACTTTTTTTGAGCGGTTCCTTAAATACAGAATCGTTTTTGGTTACTTCGGGTTTTATCCATTATTTTTGCAGGTTTGAAGGAGATTGGTATGAAGAAGATATTCAGATTGGTGACGGTTCTTGCTGTTTTTGGCTTGTTGACTGTTTCATGCGGTGTGCCGGGTGATCCCGGGCATTGTTATTTTTCGCTTAACTGGGAATATTACAATGAAGATTATGGGGTAACCTATTACGAGGATAACAATCCGGATACACCGGAAGCGGACCTGATTGAACCGGAATTGTGGTACGAATGTTACCCGGGCCGTTACGAATACTATTATGAAGCGCAAGACCCTGAGCGGTATTACTACTATACCGGGTTTTATATCCTGGAGCAGAATCCCGGGACTCCCGGGGGATTTCTGCACGACGGAATGGATGGTGCTGACACCTATTTTCCTCTTTATCTTTACATTATCAACAGGAAGGGGCTCTCGGCAGACGGTGCCCTCAAATCTACTGATGCCGGAAAGGGGGAGCGGCAGCACCTGAACGCCACGATTTCTGGTGAAGGTGTTCCGGCCGCAGCGGCGGTGGCTGTTGAACAGCGCAGCTGGGTGGAGGTGAGGGGTGACTGGAAACTTACCGTTGAGGAGGAGGTACGCATATTTGAGAAGGTGCCCGGAGAGGCGAAATAGTGATGTTGGTTAACATATGGCTGATTGTGCCGGTCGCCTGTGTTTACACGTAAAAGCTTAGGTTTTTTCGGGAAAAAAGTTACTTTTGCGTGGGAATTTTTCTTCCTGGATTCGTTTTTGGCTTTTCAGGACCAAATAGATATACATCTTATGCTAATACTCCAGAAAGCAGGGCTTTCAGTCCTGTTCATGCTGTCATTTTATGCGCTTTGTCTTTCACAGGATAGAATCCTACGGGCTGATAACAGCTATGCAGAGATTTTTGAGTTGACGAAAGCGAAATACGGCACAGACCAGCAGCTCTTCAACGGCGTCTATTTTGAAGATACCTACCGGAATGCCACAGGACACCCCTATTTTTCTGAAGACCGTTTCATGGAAGCCGACCTGGTCTATGGCAGCAAAATCTACCAGGGTGTGCTGCTCAAGTACGATCTATACCAGCAACAGGTACTGATCCATCAGGATGGACCCGGTCAGGGGCTGACGACACTGCTGAAAGAGGAATTCACCGGGGCGTTCAGTTTCGGGGGAATGGAGTTCAGGAGGGTGGTCACGGATGAAGGCATTTCGGGGTTTTACCAGCTGATCGCCGGTCAGGAGGACCTGCAAGGCTACAGGTTCTGGTTCAGGGAGCGTTATGAAAAGTTCAGCGATCAAAATACTATTTTATACAGTTTTTCGGAAAACAAGTCAAGGACATTCCTGATGATCGATGGGGTGTTGCAACAGTATAAAAGCAACTGGTCGTTCGTGCGGATATTTCCGGACGACATTCGCAGTGACATAAGGGCATTTCTCCGGTCGGAGGATATTAAAATGAACAGGGCAACCGATGAAATTATCACGCATGTGATTGCGTATTGTCAGGAACGCCTCGATAAACGAGAAATATAGGATAGCATGAAAAGGAATATTTTTCGTTTGTTCGCATTGGTGCTTCTTATTGTCTCTTCACTCAGTGTTTACGGACAGGAGGATTACCGTACCAGCCGTGCCTATGAAGAGATGCGGCTGACAGCCCTGGTTGAAGCACTTGAGGCCCATACAACTTTTGCTTTCTTTTTCGATCCCCATTATACCGATTCGATCGTTGCCGGACCTTTTGAGAAGGGAACCCCGCTGGATGAGGTCATACAGTTGTCGCTCCGCGGAACAAACCTGGATTTTCACAGGGAGGGAAACGCTTACTTTCTCTTCCCGGGAGACAACCTCATCACTGAACTTCCTGAATTCGAAACGCATCCTGACGTGGTGCAAGTGGAGGACGATGGCGAAAATGAGAACGGTAACAGGAAATACCTGGAGACGATCAGCATCTCCAGGGACAATGTGATCACTGTGGGGGAGGCTCAGAGTAACGCTGTAGGTGGGAAAAGCATGGTAACCGGACACATTATGAACAGGAGCACCGGGGAGGCCATGATCGGTGCCACAATCTATATCAAAGAGCTTGAGCTGGGAACCATCACGGATGTGAACGGCAGGTTCAGCCTCCGCATCTTTCCCGGTCAGTATACCATGTCCGTGAACCACATGGCCATGAAGGAGATCGAGTATGGCCTGATGGTGCTGTCAGGTGGCAGCCTGACCATCGGACTTGAAAATGAGCTGATCGAGCTGGAGGAGATCACGGTATTCGACAAGCGACGTGGCAATGTGAAGGGGATGTTGATGGGGTTTGACAGGATCAGCGCCGCGGCTGTCAAGGAGATCCC
>JAGYMF010000060.1 GCA_018400695.1 Bacteroidales bacterium
ACAAACTGGACCCGAAAGATATCTCAAACGATGAGCGGGAGGTAAGGAAATATGCCGAAGATCCACTGGTGCATGACAAGATCTCTATCGGACTGTTCAATTCGGCCTACATTGCAGGGTATCACGCACTGCGAAATGTCTATAAGATCAACTGCCCGTTCCTGATCATGCACGGTACCGGTGACCGGATCACCTCGGCAAAAGCCAGCGAGGAGTATGTGATGAACACCAGCGACCGCACACGGCTCAAGCTGTGGCCGGGTGCATACCATGAGCTGCACCACGAACCGGTCAGGGACGAGGTGTTTGACTATATCGCCGGATGGCTGAAAGAATACCAGTTCATGAAACCGGAAAACTGATCTGCGATGAAATGGAGGACCGAGATCACACTGCCCCGGGCGGCACACCCCATCGGATACCATAATCCCGTCGTGATGCTGGGTTCCTGCTTCACGGAAAATACAGGCGCTAAGCTGAAAAAATACCTGTTCGATGTAACCATCAACCCTTTTGGTGTGGTCTATAACCCACTGAGCATCAAAAACAGCATCAACGCGCTGCTGTACAAGAAAAAATATGCACTGGCCGACCTGCAGCAGCAGGACGAACGCTGGTTCTCCTTCGACCACTACACGAAATTCTCAGACCCCGACCCCGATGCTGCGCTCGACAAGATCAACCGCGCCTTCATCCCGGCAAAAACAAAACTGGCCACAGCGGGACACCTCCTTATTACCTTTGGCACTGCCTATGTGTATGCACTGAAAAAGACCGGCAGGGGGGTCAGCAACTGCCATAAAATCCCCGCTGCGCAATTCAGCCGGAGGATCCTTCCGGTGGAGGAGATCGTTCAGCAGACAGGGGAAATGGTGGAAGCACTCCTGGCAGTACAACCAGGTATGAAGATCATCCTCACCGTCAGCCCGGTCCGCCATATCAAGGATGGATTCGTTGAGAACCAACGTAGCAAGGCCAGCCTGCTGATGGCGAGCGGCAAACTGGAGACACTGTTTCCCGGAACATGCAGCTACTTCCCCTCGTATGAGATCATGATGGACGACCTGCGGGACTACCGGTACTATGCTGCGGATATGCTTCATCCCAATGACCAGGCGATCGATTATATCTGGAACCTTTTCCGCGACAGCCAAATCAACGACGAGGCCGCCGGGATCATCCGGCAGCTCGAGCCTCTGCTGAATGCCATGAACCACCGTCCGCTCCACAAAAACACGAAGGCCTGGAGCGCATTCGAAACTGCCATCCGGGAAAAACGAAGGAAACTAAAAAATAATTTTCCGTTTCTTCAGTGGGACAAAATCAAGTAATTATCTTTTTTAAAGCTTTTTAAGAGGTTTTTGTTTAATGTATCTTCTCTTTTTTTGAACATTTGATTGAACAAATTTCAGTACCGCTTGTTATTTCGGTAATTGCTGAAAAATCAAAAAGAAAATTAGTGCGCATGTTAAAAAAGATCAATTTTTTACTTGTACTGACCATGCTGACCAGCAGTATTTTATACGGTCAGAAAGGTGTTATCGAGGGCAGAATCTATAATGCCAAGAACAATGAACCGGTCCCTTTTGCCTCGGTAGCTGTTTTCGGAACCAGCATCGGATCCATCAGCGACCTCGACGGCAACTTCCTGTTCACCGGTCTGGAACCAGGGTTCGTGGAGCTAAGGGTCTCTTCGGTTGGTTTTGAGAACTATATCTCCGAGGCCATCCAGGTAACCAATTCAGGCAAGGTTTTCATAGAGATCCCGCTGGATGAAGCCAATTATGAAATCGATGAAATCGTGGTGAAGGCCTCTCCCTTCCGGCGCGACAAGGAGAGCCCGGTATCGCTTCAGCGGATCAGCATTGCTGAAATTGAGAAAGCCCCCGGCGGCAACAGGGACATCTCCAAAGTGATCCAGTCATACCCGGGTGTAGCATCCACACCGGTGCAACGAAACGATGTGATCGTCAGGGGCGGAGGCCCGAGTGAAAATGCATTCTACCTGGATGGGATCGAAATTCCAAACCTGAACCACTTTGCCACACAGGGAGCATCAGGCGGACCAGTCGGGATTATCAATGCTGACTTCCTGCGGGAGGTGAACCTCTATACAGGCGCATTTCCATCGAACCGCGGCGACGCGCTCAGCTCCGTGATCGATATGTACCAGGTGGACGGAAACCAGGAGAAATTCAGGTTTAAAGGATCGATAGGAGCGTCTGACCTGGCGCTGACAGCCGATGGACCGCTTGGTGATAAGACGACCTACCTGGTCTCTGTACGGCGTTCATACCTGCAGTTCCTCTTTACCGTACTGGAGCTTCCGTTTCTTCCTACCTACACCGACTACCAGGTCAAGGTCAAATCGAGGCTCAATGAAAAGAATGAGCTGACCTTTGTAAGGCTGGGTGCATACGACATCAATTCACTGAACCTGGATGCCAACGAAACCAACGCTCAGAAATACATTCTTGGATACCTTCCGGAGAACGACCAGTGGAGCTATGCTTTCGGGGCCGTTTACAAACATTTCCGTGACCGGGGTTACGACACCTTCGTGGCCAGCAGGAACAGGCTGAACAACGTGTCCAGAAAATTTGTGGAGAATGACCCTGAGAATGATCCGCTACTGAACTATGAATCGAACGAGGCAGAAAACAAGTTCAGGTACGAAAATGTCACCCGGTTCGATAACGGTCTGAAAATCAACGCGGGAGTAAATTATGAATATGCCACCTTCAATACCGATAACTATAACCTCACCTTTATCAATGATGCACCGGTGGAGTTTGAATATTATGCCGACCTGTTCCTTCACAAGTGGGGCGGCTTTGCCCAGGCAAGCAAGGATTTTCTCAGTCAGCGCCTCTCCCTCTCAGCAGGACTGCGCATGGATGCGAGCAACTACAACGACAATATGGGCAACCTGCTAAACCAGCTTTCGCCCAGGTTTTCAGCATCCTACCTGCTCACTACAGGAATCTACCTGAACTTCAATACCGGAAGGTATTACCAGCTGCCGGCCTATACGACGTTGGGATACAAGGACGAAGATGGCGTGGCGGTGAACAGGGAGAATGACCTTACCTATATACAGACAGACCATTTTGTCGGGGGCGTCGAATGGCTGCCTGACGAGAAATCCAAATTCAGCCTTGAAGGTTTTTACAAGAAATACGACAACTATCCGTTCTCACTGCGCGACTCTATCTCACTGGCCAGCAAGGGAGCCGACTTCGGCATCTATGGCAGTGAACCGGTTACCTCAACAGCCGAAGGAAGGGCCTACGGTGCAGAGGTGCTCTACCGGAACAAAGACCTCTACGGATTCAATGTGATCCTCTCCTACACCCTGGTGAGAAGTGAAACAAAACCGCTCAAAGAGGCGTTGCTTGACAGGGAGTGGATCCCTACCGCATGGGACAACCGCCACCTGCTGAACCTGACCGGTTTCAGGAGCTTCAAGGGTAACTGGCAGGTCGGATTCAAATGGCGCTTCGTGGGTGGGGTTCCCTATACACCGATCGACCTGGAAGCCAGTGCAAATGTTTTCAACTGGGATTATACAGGGAGAGAAGTTCGCGACCTTGCCTTGTACAACAGCGAAAGATTCGATCCTTTTCACCAACTGGACATCAGGGTCGATAAGGAGTGGTTCCTTGATAATCTGACGCTGAATGTCTATTTTGACATTCAAAATTTGTATAATTACGCTACCGCAGGATCAGAATTCCTGGTGCAGGAGTTCGAGGCAGATCAGCCTGTAATCGCCAATCCTGAGGCCCCGCTGGCTGAACAGCGGTACCAGATGATATCGGAAACTACCAGCGTGGGAACACTGCTTCCTTCCGTAGGTATAATTATTAAATTCTAACAACCATGAAAAATATCAGAATAATCGCCGTTTTAGTCCTCTCTCTGTTGATTGCATCCGCCTGCAAAAGCAGCAAGGTGCCGGAGACCGAAGTGCCGGAAAGCATTCAGTCAAATCCGGCAGGAAACGGTCCGGAACTGCAGGTGGAGTTCATACGGGGGAAGGCCCACAACCATCCGCTGATGGCCATATGGGCAGAAGATGAAGAAGGTAACTATATCCAGACACTGTTCGTTGCTGAATCGATCGGCAAAGGAATTTTCCAGCATGGTGATGCCACCACAGGGAAATGGCTTCCCGGCGCAATCCGGCGACCCGCCGCCCTGCCTGTCTGGTCGCACAGCAGGGGGGTGAAAGAGCCCGACGGACTATTCATTCCCGTACCTGAACATGCCGTGGCAGACGCCTATACCGGTGCCACACCACAGATATCCTTTACACTGAACACCAGGCTGGACAGACCGGGTCCCGACAGGTTCAATGTACTGTTCGAAGTGAACCAGACGTGGGACTGGAACGAATACTGGACCAACAACAAGTTCCCGGAAGATTCCATCTACAAAACCTCCTGTCAGCCTTCACTGATCTACAAAACCCTCGTAGACCTGAACGATGATAAAACAGAATATCCCATGGAGGTGATCGGCCGCGGTCACCATTCAGGAAAAGACGGAAAGATCTATACCGACCTGGAGACAATGACCACAGCACTGAACATCGCACAAAGCATCACGGTCAGAGTAGTACCCCAAAAACAATAATTTCGCTTTTTACATGGCAAAAATGAATGTCCATAAGTGTCCGATAACGTGCACCCATGTCGCGTTTATGGACATTCTTTTTTTATTCAAAAAACCCGCATATCTTTGTCAGCCTGACAGTTATTTATTTTGGCATATGGATTGTTTTTAAGGATACCAGATGAACCAGATAACACCATAGAAATGATCAAGACCAAAGACCTCGTAAAGGTATTCCGCACCGATGAAGTGGAAACCACAGCGCTCAACAAAGTGAACATCGAAGTCCAGGATGGAGAATTCGTCGCCATCATGGGCCCCTCCGGATGTGGAAAATCCACACTCCTGAACATTCTTGGCCTGCTGGACAATCCCACCGGAGGCTCCTACCTGTTCGGGGAAACCGAAGTGGCAGGACTAAAAGAGAAGCAGCGCACCAACCTGCGAAAGGGAAATATCGGGTTTGTCTTCCAGAGCTTCAACCTGATCGACGAACTCACGGTATTTGAAAATATCGAGCTACCCCTGCTCTACCTGAAGATGTCAGGTGCTGAACGCAAAAAAATGGTCGAGACGGTCATGGAACGCATGAAGATTATTCACCGGAGGAACCACTTTCCCCAGCAGCTCTCCGGAGGACAGCAGCAGCGGGTGGCAATCGCCCGCGCAGTGGTCACCAACCCGAAACTGATCCTCGCCGATGAGCCTACAGGAAACCTCGACTCTGCCAATGGCGCAGAGGTAATGGCCCTGCTCACTGAACTGAATGAGGACGGAACCACCATCATCATGGTGACACACTCCCCCAGCGATGCCGAAAAGGCACACCGGATCATCCAGCTTTTCGACGGACACATCGTTACGGAAAATATTACGAAAAAGCTGTAATTTTCCAGGGGTATTTCTATCTTGCAATACCTAAAGAATTTTACATGAAACAGATCCTGCTTTTTCTCATTCTGGTATTACCACTGTCAGTATCAGCAAATACGTATTCCCTGAAATCGCCCGATGGCAAAATTGAAATTACGGTATCGGCCGATAAACAGATCCGCTATTCGGTATCCGTTAATGGATACCGTTTTCTTGAACCATCCTTAATCAGCATCGTAACAAACGGACAATCGAGAATCACCGGACTGGGTATTCTCAACGCCACTGAAACACGCAATGATGAGATCATCACCCCGGTAGTAAAACAAAAAAGCAACCGGATCAGAGACCACTACAACCTCCTCCGGCTGGATCTGCAAAACAACATATCCCTGGAATTCCGCGCCTACAATGACGGGGTGGCCTACCGCATCATTACAGGCGGAGAAGAGAACCGTGATATGATCGTGAATGCCGAAACTGTGGAATACAATTTTGCTGACGACTATGGGCTGCTCTTTCCTGAAGAAGAAAGTGTATACAGCCACCAGGAACGGGAATATAAACAGGTCAGCCTGTCATCTGTAGGTCCAGACCGGTTCTGTTCAACACCTATGCTGGTGGACCTGGAGAAACACGGTAAGGTGCTGATCACCGAATCTGACCTCTACAGCTATCCGGGTATGTTCCTGGAGGGAGATGATAACAACAAACACAGCCTGAAAGGCAAATTTGCGCCATTTCCCCTTCAGGAAATCGAGCACGGTGACCGCGACCGTTGGGTGACCCAGGCGGCAGATTTCCTTGCCCGCACTGAGGCCAAGCGGACATTCCCCTGGCGTACCATGATCATCGCAGCACAGGATGGTGACCTGATCCTTTCAGAAATGGTCTTCAAACTGGCCCGCCCCCTCGAACTGGAAAACACTTCGTGGATCAGGCCGGGAAAAGTGGCGTGGGACTGGCTGAATGCACTGAACATCTACGGAGTGGACTTCAAATCGGGCGTAAACACAGCTACCTATAAATATTATATCGATTTTGCCGCAGCATACGGCCTGGACTATATTATCCTCGACGAAGGCTGGTCCGACACGAAAGATGTCACCCGCGTCGTTCCCGAAATAGACATGGATGAGCTTTCCGCGTATGCTGAAAGCAAAGATGTAGACCTGATTCTCTGGGTCGTGTGGATGGGACTGGAAAAACAGCTCGATAAAGCCCTCGATCTCTATCATTCATGGGGTGTCCGCGGAATCAAGGTCGATTTCATGCAACGCGACGACCAGAAGATGGTCGACTATTACTGGAAAGTAGCCAAAGCAGCTGCTGAACGCGAAATGCTGGTGGACTACCACGGATCATATAAGCCGGCAGGGATCCGTCGGGCCTGGCCCAACGTAATCACCCGCGAAGGGGTCAGGGGCGGTGAACAGAGCAAATGGTCAGACTACCTAACCCCGGACCATAACCTGACCCTTCCATTTACAAGGATGGTGGCTGGTCCGATGGACTACACCCCTGGCCATATGATCAACGCCACGGAAGCCAATTTCCGGGATGTCTACGAAAAACCGATGTCGCAGGGAACACGGTGCCACCAACTCTCCATGTATGTCCTTTACGAAAGCCCACTACAGATGCTGTGCGATAACCCAAGCCACTACTACGACGAACCGGTCACGATGGCGTTCCTTTCAGCAGTACCCACCACATGGGATGAATCACTGGTGCTGCATGCCAAAATCGGCGACTACCTGGTAATGGCCCGAAGAAACGGAAATACATGGTATGTGGGCGGAATGAACGACTGGACCGAACGGGACTTCGATATAGCCCTTGATTTCCTTCCAAAAGGAAAGTTTACCGCGGAAATCTGGAAAGATGGTGTCAATGCACACCGCTATGCAAGCGACCACGTCAAAACCACCAAAGAGGTGACCAACAGCAGCAAAGTACCGGTCCATATGGCCCCCGGCGGCGGATTTGTCATGATCATTAACCAAAACTAAACACGCCTCCGCCAGCCATTCCTCTTTCATATTTATTCCCTTAATAACCACTTTATCCCCCTCAGGAGAACCTCCCCTCCCGGATCTCCTGTCTTTGCTATACCTTTCCCTCCGGTCCATTACCTGTGATCACTCGAAATGTCCCCCGTTACTTTTTTAAAGTGCTATACCCAACGATCTGATCAGCTACCCGGTATAAACATACCCAACTACCATCCTCCGAAAACATTCCACAGTAAGAAAACGGTGTGCCATGCTGCACCCTCACAAAGATTTACCGTTTGCATCAATTCATTCTGCTATCATCATTCACCCTACCCCCCCCTTCAAAATAACGGGTCTTGAAATTTTTTACGTTCTTTTTTCTACCCAACCCTTATTTATTTAGGGGTTATTTTCTTATTTATATTGTTTTTATCATTTTTACCCCCTACTTTTGCAGGTGTATATTTATTTTTATTGTTAACCCGTTTATCTATCGCGTATGAAAACCTACACAAGAAAAGTATTCTTCACACTGGTGATCTTATTGTCTGTATTCACAGTAGCAGATGCATCGGACGGCAATGGCATTGACAGTGGGGCAACGGCATGGATGCTGACCTCCACGGCGCTGGTGCTATTGATGATTCCAGGACTGGCCATGTTCTATGGCGGGCTGGTAAGATCCAAGAACGTACTTGGCACGATCATGCACAGCTTTGTTGCCATGGGGGTCATGAGCGTCCTCTGGGTCGCAGTAAGTTACAGCATGGCGTTTGGCCCGAATGTCCTGGGGGGCTGGTTCGGCTGGAACCCCGATTTTGTCTTCCTGAAAGGAATTGATGAATCGATCATGGAGGGGGGTGTGCCCGAGTATGTGTTTTCCATGTTCCAGGGGAAATTTGCCATCATCACCCCTGCACTGATTGCAGGGGCCTTTGCTGAAAGGGTTTCATTCAGGGCCTATGTGGTTTTCATCGCCCTCTGGGGAATCCTGGTTTACAATCCGCTCTGCCACTGGGTATGGGCAGAAGACGGGTTCCTTTTCAATATGGGCGCTGCAGGAGCCATTGATTTTGCCGGTGGTACTGTGGTGCATATTTCAGCAGGTATCAGCGGACTGGTAGCAGCCATATACATCGGTGCACGTCGCGGATTTCCTTACCAGGCAGTTCGCCCGAACAACCTGGTGATCACTATGCTGGGTGCAGGACTGCTTTGGGTGGGCTGGTTCGGTTTCAATGCCGGAAGCAGCATCTCATCAGGGCTTTCTACTGCACAGGCCCTCACGGCAACGCAGGCCGCTGCAGCATCCGGCGCACTGATCTGGATGATCATTGAAGGAGTCCACCGCGGGAAAGCCACAGCCCTGGGATTTGCCTCCGGGATTCTGGCCGGACTGGTAGCCATCACCCCGGCAGCAGGTGTCGTACAGCCATGGGGTGCCCTGATAATTGGCGCATTGTCCTCGGTCATCTGTTACATCGCCATCATGCTCAAGAACAAGCTGGGATACGACGACAGCCTGGATGCATTCGGCATTCATGGTGTAGGCGGAATTGCAGGAGCACTATTGCTCACCTTTTTTATCCGTCCGTCGTGGATGAATGACGCAGCAGAAGCAGCAGGCGGTTCATGGACCATCTGGCAGCAGTTCGGTGTTCAGGCAGCAGCAGTAGGGATTGCCATAGCCTATGCCGCCGTGCTAACCCTCGTACTGATCTTTATCGTAGATAAGATCTTCAGGATCCGTTCCACGGACAAGGAGGAGATGGCTGGCCTCGACCGGTCGTATCATGGAGAGCGGGGATATGGGCTGATCAATCCCAACTAATTTGCGATTGCAATTCAATTAAAAACAGAAAAAACAAAAAATATATGAAACTCATTACCGCAGTGATTCGTGAAGCGCAGCTGGATGAGGTCCGCGAGGCCCTCATCGCTGCAGAGATCTCGAGAATAACGGTCTCCAAAGTTTCCGGTCACGGACAGCAGCAGCAGGAAGAGTATTACCGGGGCCAGAAGATCATCCCCAACCTCATTCCCAAGATCAAAATAGAAATTGCCGTCAACGATGCATTCGTTGATATCACGGTCAACACCATCATCCAGGCTGCCCGCACCAAAAACGGGGCTGAAGGCGAGATCGGCGACGGAAAAATATTTATTGTCCCCCTGGAACAATGCATCCGCATCCGCACCGGGGAAAAAGGCAGCAGCGCCATCTGAAAACAACACCTGAACCTGAACGAAAGGACCCTTAATAATACAACCCTGCATCCGGACCCAGCGGCAGTCCGATCCAGACCCATAATACAAGCAAGATCGTCCAAACGATAAAGAAGGCGATAGAGTAGGGCAGCATGGTGGCAATCACCGTTCCGATCCCGGCCTTGCTATCGTATTTCTGAACAAACGCGATGATCAGTGCAAAGAAGCTCATCATGGGCGAAATAACATTTGTTACACTGTCGCCAATCCGGAATACCACCTGGGCAAGCTCTGGAGAGTAACCCAGGAACATAAAAATAGGGATAAAGATTGGTGCGATCAGGGCCCATTTGGCCGATGCACTTCCCATGAACATATTCAGGGTCGCAGCAAAAATAACAAACATGATC
>JAGYMF010000061.1 GCA_018400695.1 Bacteroidales bacterium
GTAGGCATGTAGGTAAATTTTTTCAGCCGTTTTGTAGAGTTCTCAATGGTAAATTTTTCACTGATAAATTCATCTTCCCTCCAGACCTTTTCCAGCATCTCCCTGTGCTCCTGTCCAAATTCGAACAGGTTCAGTCCAATATCCGGTGTAAATGTGGTATTTACAATTACGCCTTCCCGGTTGATCACATAGATATCCTGGTCTTCAGTATCCATGCCGATCTCTTCACGAACTGCAACCAGGTCAGCTGTTTCAATATTATCTGTATTCCGGAAGACATCGTTTACCAGGATATTGCTGAATTCACGAAGATCCGGTTCCATTTGTTTTTCAAGGATTCTCATGGCCATGTCCTGCATCTCATGAATCTGCCTGATCTCCTCACTGATGATTTGACTCTTGTTCTTGCTGGACTCCTCCAGAATGCTCCATGTCTGCTGAACGTTGATTACACCCAGTGCAAGCATGGCAAGGATAGCGGGTATGACCACATTAAGGATCAACTGCTTAAATATTGTAGTACGCTTTCTCAATTTTCTATTAATTTACTATTTGGTTCAACAAATCAGTTGCATCGACATGATTGAACTGCCGAATACATGCTTCACGGAGTTCAGGATGGTCAAACAGCATTTCCCTGAATACTGTCATGTGAATCTGATACATATTAAATCCTGGTCTTTTTCTGATCTGATCCATCTGATCCATTATCTCAGGATAATCCGTCAGGCTTATCATGATTCCATCGGACAGCCTGCTTCCGACAAGCGACTCAACCCTGATCACCGATACATGATCTGTACTTTCCGCAGAAACAGTTTCAGGGTCCATAAATTTACCGCACAGATTAAAAATCATCTCCCGGTCCAGTCCGCTAAAAACATTCCACTGCTTCAGTTCTTCCACCAACTTGACAATACCTGTTCCTTCACTACTGTTAATAAATTGATCTTGATCAAGACCCTTTGCAAAACCAATACCAAGCCTTTCGATCACATCATGATGCAGTTCTGGATCTCGTACAGCAAGCACCCTGGAGGCAGACCGGCTGATCTCAGGATTGGGATGAAAAACCTGTGCTGCAAGATACTGACCAGCATCCTCCTGGCCACTGATCCTGATCGCATCAATGGCACAAACGCGAAGGTAATGACCAGCATACAGGCTATCACGTGTCAACAGGTCTATCAACAGTGGTTCGTATGCTATAATCTCCACCGGCATCTCATTTTGCAGACGCCGGATCTTCTCTACCACTGAAAGATCATCATAATATGGTTCAAGATATGCAAAAACCTGGTCATCTACGATCAGATTCAGCAATTCAAGCGCAAAACCGGTGTCTTCATTCTGAATATCCTCGATACTTTCCTGAACATGACCAATCGCAATTTTATCATAGGTAATGCCCAACAAGGTAAATATCAGCTGATCCGTCCTGTGCTGCTCCTCCTGGATGGCACTCAACAAAGCGTTGCCAGGATCGTTCTCACGAATCACATACTCGGCAGCAATATTCACCGCCCCTGCAAGCACAGCATCATATATGGCTGTCTGCAAAGTTGCTGCCGATGATTCGTCCGGTATAAAATCGTTCCTGTACAGGCCGCGGATCGCTTCCTCCCTGACATCTCGCTGGTGGTAATTGATCTTGCTGAACAAATACTCATTGGCCCGCACGCCCCCGATGACCGTCATCGCCCTGACAATCCGCAGCTGAACAATAACCTCAACACCAGTTTTATGAAATGCGTTTTCAAGATTTTCGAGAATAATCTCTCCCATATGAACCAGCGATGACCATGTAACAGCATACAAATCAGGATGCCCCAGGTAATCTACCAGGTAACTCCCCAATTCCTTAACTTTCAATTTTCCGGCAGCTTCTATCGCAGCCGCCCGCAGCTGAAGGTCCCGGTCTCTGAGCAGGGTAATGATTTGGGGAACCTGACTGACATCGTTCGCCTGTATTGTCTGAATCAATGCTGCAAGAACCTCATTTTTTTGCGAAGAGCGAAATGCTGCATCACTGCCTTTACCCGGTAATTTCAGCCGCTCTGCATAGGATTGTAACAACCCACGAAGATTATCATCGCTGGCCTGGTTCGAAACCTTCTCCATGAATTCATCATCACAACAGTAAAGGGTTCCCGAAACAAACTCCCAGGCGGCTTTCTGCCTTGAAATATCCTGAACATTCAGTATCTCAAGCAGGTTTTCAGCACCTGCATAATAATAGAAATATGGATCAAGCTTCAGAATGTCCCGGTACATAGGAGCAACGGAAATATCTACTGTTTTTTCGACTGCTGCAGGATCTGCGAGTTTCGCTGCTGACCTGACATTAGCCAGCGAATCATTCAGCGTTTTACGATAAGATCTGTACAATGCCAGGCCAAGGATTACCCAGATGATCAACAGAAATATGAGGATATAGGAAAAATGAATGACAGTTACAAAACTCAATAACAACATGCCCGCCATCAATACCCCTGCTCCAAATGCGGTAAACTCATTAACCACACCATCGATCTTCGCCTGTATATCAAACCGCTCATCAGATTCCAGTGACTGGTAAAGGATTTTCATGGAAGGACTCTCAATGGCATCTTTCAATGATTTATTAAAAAGTTTTGACAGGGCGATCACGAGGAAGAAAAGCGTAAAACTCGCTGCCTCGGCAGTATAGCCAAAAATACCACCTACAGCAGCTGCGATAATTGTCAGTATAAGTAACAGTGCCGGAGAGATCAGCAGGGTAATCCGCAACCCGTAATTTTTCATCAGCCAGCCATACAGTGTACTTTTTATCACTACGGTAAAGATCATCATCGTACCGAAGAAAGCCCCCAGGAAGCTGGTCAGCTCCCTGTTATCCGAATAGTTTGCCTCGGTAGCCCACATGAAGGAGTAATGAATAAAAAAGGCAGTAATCACACTTAACACAACAAAAAATGCCATAAGTGAAGTATAACGCTTTCGAAACAGGCTGAAGAAACCCGACCGTTTCTTCTTATCTTTCGAACGAACCGGAATCGCTATCAGCTGATGCTTTTGCAGTACAATGACCTGGAACAACAGTGCAAGCACCAGGCTGCCAAGACCAATCAGCAGGGTGTCATATACCTTGAAATTAAACCTCACCAGTACAGGTACCGCGTAAAACGCCAGAATCATCCCTACCACTGAACCGGTGTCGATGATCCCGAACAGCCGCTTCCCTTCACGAAGTGTAAAATACCTTCCTGCGGTACCCCAGAATCCGAGCATACTTACAATAATGAGCGGCCCCATCAGCACGAGCAACGCAAATGTAACCCTCGGGTCATCCGTATAACTGTAGCCAAATCGCAATGCACCGGCGAGAATAATCACGATGAGCAAATTAAGAATCGTAAACAGCCTGAAAGGAATCTTTTTTTGAAAATAGGTGTACATTGACGTAAACATAATGCCTACTGCACCTGAGATCATAAATGCCCTGGGCATCTGATCTGCACTGTATACATCTAAAAACAAGGAGTTTGCACCAACATCAAGTGCCCCGGCAAAGATTCCCAGGAATACCGATTGTGTGAGAAGGAGGAAAACAACGCTGCGCTCCTCTTTCTCGATATTTAAAGCCCTTGAAAGGTTAAATGTCATGCTAATTAAAGCTGCTTAAACTATCCCAAAATACGAAAAAGTCACCGGTATGAGGTGATTGCCCAAAATAGATTACCAATTTATAGATAAATGTCATACTAAACATGATAAATAGCCTAAAAACAATAGACCAAAGCGATATTTTCTTCATTTGATATGCTGTAATTCCCTCAAAATAAAAACTTGAAGATTTCTGTTGTCAAATAATTTAATAATTTTAAACCAATTCTATGAAATTCAGCTGATGTTTGGACGAGATGATGCAGTAGATAAAAAAATTGCCCGGCGCCGTGAGCTGGTCTTCATCATTCTGTCCGGAATATTTCTTGGAACACTTGCCGTTTTAAACATTCTGGGACTTTCTCGTCAGATCGACCTGTCATTTACAATCGGTGAATGGACCGTCCCATTCATCGTCTTTGTTGGCGTACTACCTTATCCTATCACCTTCCTGTGTACCGACTTTATCAGCGAACTCTACGGCAGGAGAAGGGCCAATACAGTGGTATGGGTTGGACTGCTGCTGAATATATGGGTGCTTTTCATTTTATGGCTGGGAGGCGTACTACCGCCCCGGCCTGAACTTGGACCCAACAACCTGCCGGATATCACACACCCTAATTACAGCTTTTTCTATATCCGGAAGCTGACCGGAATGGCCACTGTTGCATCAATGATCGCTTACCTGACCGCCCAGTTCGTTGATGTGCAGGTATTTCACGCACTTAAAAAACTTACCCGTGGAAAAGCCTTATGGCTCAGGAATAATGGATCTACCCTCACAAGCCAGATGGTCGATTCCGTCGCTGTCATTCTGATCACATACTCATTCTCCGATGCCATCCATATCCATCCCGGAGAAACCGTAGCACATGGCCTGATGATACTGATCTTATCAAACTACACATTTAAAATGGTTTCTGCACTTTTGGATACCATCCCATTCTATATCGGGGTCAAATTCTTTTCCCGTTACCTGCAGATGGATCCAAACAAGGAATTCAAAGAAAATCAGGAAGAGCAGCCGCATAAACTGATCTGACTTCTCTCTGCAAGGATTAATAATGATTTTTTTTTAATTTTGTTTAAGTTTGTTTAAACTTTCTATAAGATCTTTTAAACAAAAAGGAAATTCAAACGTTTAAAGTAAAAAGTTTACCCGGTGCATTCACTTAAGTCACAAATTGAGACACGAAATCCTGGCTTCATGGAACGAAAACGTTACCATGACACGCTGCTGAACAAGTACCGTCAAGTTATTGCGGAAGTTGTTGCCGGCGGACCGGAAAAGTCACGACAAAAGCATACATCCCGCGGCAAACTGCTTGTGAGAGACCGGATTGATCTGCTGCTTGACCCGAACACACCTTTCCTTGAGCTCTCCTCCCTTGCAGCATATGACCAGTATCACAACCAGTTTCCTTCAGCTGGTATTGTTACCGGCATAGGTATGATCCACGGGAAAGAGACAATGATCATTGCCAATGACGCCACTATTAAGGGGGGTACCTACATAAAAGAGACCATAAAAAAACATTTGCGTGCACAGGAAATTGCCATGAAGAACCATCTTCCCTGCGTATACCTTGTCGACTCTGGCGGTGTATTCCTTCCCAACCAGGCCGATGTATTTCCCGACAAGGACGATTTCGGAAGAATATTCTATAACCAGGCACGCCTCTCTGCCGCAGGTATTCCACAGGTAGCGGTGGTGATGGGGTCCTGTACTGCTGGTGGCGCATATATCCCGGCCATGAGCGATGAAACAATTATTGTAAAAAACCAGGGGACCATCTTCCTTGGTGGTCCTCCGCTCGTAAAAGCTGCTACTGGAGAGGATGTTACTGCTGAAGAGCTGGGAGGCGGACATGTGCATACATCCATTTCAGGCGTGGCCGATCACCTGGCTGAAAACGACAGGGATGCCCTTCAGATCTGCCGCAACATCTTTGAAACTATACAGACATCCGATCGCCAGAAGATTGATCGCAAAAAGGTAATTGCCCCCCTCTACAACCCTGGGGAGATAGCAGGGATCCTCCCTGTCTCCAACCGGGAACCATACGATGTCAGGGAAATCATCGCCAGGCTCGTGGATGGCAGTGAATTTTCTGAATTCAAAGAAAATTATGGAAAAACGCTTGTTACAGGTTTTGCACACCTTATGGGATTTCCTGTCGGTATTGTGGCCAATAATGGCATCCTCTTCTCAGACTCCTCGCTCAAAGGGACCCACTTCGTACAGCTGTGCGATTTCAGGGGGATCCCGATCATCTTCCTCCAAAACATATCCGGATTCATGATCGGAAAAAAATATGAACAGGGTGGGATCGCAAAAGATGGTGCAAAAATGGTTCATGCAGTAGCCAATACCAGGGTTCCCCGGTTTACAATCATGATCGGAGGCTCCTTTGGGGCGGGTAACTATGCCATGTCGGGCAGGGCCTACGATCCCAACCTGCTTTTCATGTGGCCCAATGCAAAAATATCCGTGATGGGCGGAGAACAGGCTGCAGATGTGCTGGCCACCATCCGGGAAGATCAGCTGAAGGAGAAAAACCAAAAGCTTACCAAGGCAGAAAAGGAGGAGATACGCAAACCGATCATCGAAAAATATGAGAAGGAAGGATCTGCATATTACAGCAGCTCCCGGCTATGGGACGACGGAATCATTGAACCGGCTGATACACGCAAAATACTCGGACTGGCCATTTCTATGTCCCTCAATAAAAAATTTGACGAACCACATTACGGAGTTTACAGAATGTGATCATGACTAAACACCAATACATCAGTGCATCCCGGGAAAATGCCACAGCCGTTATTACCCTCAACAGACCAAGGGTTCATAACGCCCTCAATATTGAGATGATACGTGAGATCTCATCGGTCATCGTGGAGTTCAACAAGGATGATGATCTTCGCCTTATTATCCTTGATGCCAACGGTGAAAACTTCTCCTCCGGAGCCGACATCCACTGGATGAAAAAAGGACTCGAACAATCACAAGAGGAACTTGAAGGAGAGAGCAGGGAACTTGCGCTGCTATTCAACAAAATCTACAATTCTCCCAAAGTAACCATCGCTGTAGCCAAAGGAAAAGTGATCGGTGGCGCCAACGGAATCATTGCTGCTGCAGATATCGCCCTGGCATTACCGGAAACAACTTTCATGTTTTCAGAGGTTAAACTCGGACTGATTCCTGCTACAATCGCACCCTACATCGTCAACAGGACCGGAAACAACGTCGCGAAGGAATGGATGCTGACCGGACGGGAGATATCCCTGCAGGAAGCACTGGAGCGTGGATTGGTGAATGGTATACTTAAAAACAGTGACCCTGCTGAAGAGATTGAACAGCTGAAAAAGACGCTGCTGAACAACGGACCAGCTGCAATCAAAGGTGTCAAAGAGCTGTTCAGGGGTGATGACCTCCTGAGTGATCCGGACGATATGATCGTTCCAACGGCAAGCCTGATAGCGAAATACCGGGTATCCGACGAAGGACAGGAAGGAACCAGGGCTTTTATTGAAAAACGAAAACCCGCCTGGAGAAATGGATAACAAAAGATTCCATAAAATCCTTATCGCTAACCGCGGAGAAATTGCGGTTAGAATTATTAAAGCCATTCGGAAGGCGGGAATGAAAGCCGTAGCTGTATATTCTTCAGCCGACCGTGAAATGCCTTATGTACTGATGGCCGACGAAGCATGGCCGCTTACCGGCGACACCCTCGCAGAAACTTACCTTCATCAACAAAAAATCATCGGTATAGCACTTAATTCAGGATCATCCGCCATACATCCCGGTTATGGCTTCCTTGCCGAGAATGCCGGATTTGCAAAGCTTTGCGATGAGAACAACATCACCTTCATAGGCCCCTCCCCCGAAGTGATCGACCTCATGGGCAATAAATCCAAAGCCCGCTCCACTGCAGAAAAATTTGGTGTGCCTGTGATCAACGGCGTAACGGGATCTGCCAAAGCAATCCTCCTGCAAGCTGACCAGCTGGAGTACCCGGTCCTCATTAAACCTACTGCCGGTGGAGGCGGAAAGGGCATGCATATCGTACGCGGAAAAGATGAACTGAAAGAGGCCATGACAGACGCTTCCCGGGAAGCGGTTAACTATTTCGGCTCGGGAGAACTCTATGTTGAACGCTATATTGAACAGGCAAGACATATAGAGGTGCAGGTGCTGGCAGACCACTACGGCAATGCCGTCCACCTCTTCGAAAGGGAATGTACCCTCCAAAGGCGATACCAGAAAATTATTGAAGAGGCCCCCTCTCCTTCAATATCGGAAAACACGCGAAAAAAAATAACCCAGAGTGCCCTGGAGCTGATAAAAGGTATCGGCTATATCAACGCAGGAACCATCGAGTTTCTGGTGGATGAAAATGAACGGTTCTACTTTATTGAGATGAATACACGGATCCAGGTGGAGCACCCGGTAACGGAGATGATCACCGGGCTGGACCTCGTTAAAGAACAGATCAGTATCGCCGCAGACAGCAAACTAAGCTTTCAGCAATCCGATATAAAAATAAATGGACACGCCATCGAAACCCGGCTTTACGCTGAAGATCCTGCCAACGATTTCCTGCCTTCCACCGGTACCATCCATAAGATAGAGACGGACCTGGTATCGCTGCGAATGGACAATGGATATAGCGAAGGAAACTATATTTCACCATACTACGATCCGATGATCTGCAAGCTTATATCCCATGGTTCTGACAGGAAAGAGGCGGTCAGACAGATGGTGTCAGGACTCCAAAACTTTCATGTTTCCGGAATTACCACCAACCGCGAGTTCCTTGTTTCGCTGCTGTTGTCCCCTGATTTCATAGAAAACCGGATCAGCACAAAATACATCGATAACCACCTGCAACAGATTCTGGACCAGCTGGAAAAAGATAAAAATCACATCGGCACAGATAACGTGCTTTCTATCCTTTCCCTTGTAGCACTGCATCATCAGTATCCTGCAGAAAGGCAGCTGTCTGTTTGGGATGAGATCGGCCACTGGCGACAAACACCTTCAATCCAGTTCCTTTTCAACAACGAAAACCACCGTATCACCTACAGGGTTGATAAAAGCAAGAAGGCATTCGAAATCAATATCAACGGCACGCTGCACCAGGCAGAAATACTTGACAATACAAACAACTGCTATAGAATACTGATTGGAGACAAACAATACCGGTGCTGGGCAGATGTAAACGGCACGGATATCCTTCTGGATGTGGAACAGTTCAGCTTCCGCGCAATACGAAGGGACATCCCGGACGACAGGCTGAAAAGAAGCGTTAAAAGTGCCGACACGGGCATCGATACCAATGAAGTGACTGCTCCACTGAACGGAAAAATAGTCAAAATAAATGTAAAAAAGGGGGATACCGTAAAAAATGGCGATATCCTGCTGGTGATCGAATCCATGAAGATGGAGAACCGAATCAACGCTCCAAGAGATGCGGAAATAGAAGATATCCCTGTAACGATCGGGAACCTTGTTGAATTAAATAGTTTATTAATTACCCTAAAATAATTTAAATGGATCCTTTGCTCACTAAAAAACATGAAGAATTCAGGGAGAAGGCAAGAGCCTTTGCTGAGAAAGAGGTCAAACCCTTTGCCGCAGAACTCGACGAAACGGCCACATTCTCCACGGAGATCACCGAAAAAATGTTCGATGAGGGATACCTGCGTCTGATTGCTCCTGAGGAGTATGGCGGAATGGGAATGGATACGCTTTCATATATTATTGCTGTAGAGGAAATCGCGAGGATAGACGGATCGCAGGCTGCCACTGTGGCTGCGCAAAACTCCCTGGGACAGGCTCCACTGATGGCCTATGGCACTGAGGAGCAGAAAAGGAAATTCCTCCCCATGCTCACAACTGGAAAAAAACTGTGGGCTTTCGGGCTCACAGAACCAAATGCAGGATCTGACTCCAACAATACGGAAACAAGCGCTGAATTAAAAAATGGAGAATGGCACATAAACGGTAGAAAGATCTACATCACAAACGCCGGATCAGAAATGGCCGGAGGAGTCACCGTGCAGGCTGTCACAGGCCAGAGAGCAAAAGGAATGAAGGAGCTCTCAGTAATCCTGGTGCCAAGGGATACACCAGGCTACAGCTGCGAAGTGATCAATACCAAGATGATGTGGCGCGCTGCAGATACCGGAAGGATATTTTTTGACAATGTAAAGGTCCCTGAAGCGTATATCCTCGGGGAAAGGGGCAAAGGATCCAAGATCATGCTTGCCACCCTCGACGGCGGCAGACTGTCGATCGCTGCCATGGGTCTCGGACTGGCACAGGGGGCCTTTGAAATGGCCATGGAGTACGCCTCCAAAAGGGTACAGTTCGGGAAGCCTATCCGGAGCTTCCAGGTCAATTCGTTCAAACTGGCCGATATGGCACTG
>JAGYMF010000062.1 GCA_018400695.1 Bacteroidales bacterium
CTGGCGGTAGACTTGAGTGGTGCGGGCGACGTAGTAGGTGCTTTTGGTGCGGCCTTCGATTTTGAGGGAGTGCACGCCCATGTTGATGAGCTCCGCGCCCGATTTTCGCAAGAAGGACCTGTATGAGGCCATCATCGATTTTCAGCGGAGGGAACGCAGGTTCGGCAGATTAAAAGGCCATATTGGAGCCGTAACGGCAAATACTTAAGGTAACCACATGAGGAAATTCGTATTCGCAATGTTGTTTTTGGGCGCAGGAACCCTGCTCTCCGCACAGTCAGACTCACTCACGATCCCCTACGATTCGCTGAAGGTGCTCGATTACAGCAATCCGAAAGATTATGTGATCCAGGATATCACGATAAGCGGAATCAAATACATCCAGGAGGAGGTGCTGATCAGCCTCTCCGGATTGAAGCCCGGGAATACCATCACCATACCGGGTGACGATATCACCCGTGTACTCAACAAATTCTGGGAACAGGGACTTTTCTCCGATATCAAGATCACCGCCTCGAAGATCGAAGGCGACAAGGTGTGGCTCGATATCTATATGCTTGAACGCCCGCGGATGCTGCGGCTGGAGTTCGACGGGGTGAGCAAGACGGAGTCACAGGACCTGCAGGAGAAGATCAACCTTAGCAACGGACAGCAGGTGACCGACGATATTATCGACAATACCAAGCGGATCGTTACCAACCACTTCATTGACAAAGGCTTTTTGAATACCGAGGTGCATATCACCCAGGAGCTGGACAGCGTGCGGGTGAACATGGTGGAGCTGACAATCCACGTGGACAAGAACGACAGGATCAAGATCGATGAGATCTTCTTCGTGGGCAACGAGGTGTTTGACGAAAAGCGCCTCCGCCGTGTGATGAAGAATACCAAGAAGGTGAACCTCAATATCTTCAAGGCATCCAAGATGATCGCCGAGAAGCTGAAAGAGGACAAGCAGAGCCTGGTGGCGTTCTATAACGAGAACGGGTACCGCGATGCCAAGGTACTGGGGGACAGTATCGAATGGCTCTCCAAGGAGGAGAAGCGGGTGAACCTCTACATCAAAATATTCGAAGGGAACCAGTACCATGTGGGCGACATCGAATGGATCGGGAATACCAAGTACCCCTCCGAAGTGCTTACCTCTGTGCTCGGCATCGAGAAGGGTGATGTTTTCGACCAGAGCATCTTTGATGAACGGCTGTTCATTGACGAGGACGCGGTGAACAGCATCTACCTCGATAACGGCTACCTCTTCTTCGATATGAACCCGGTGGAGGTGAGCGTGGAGAACGATACGATCGATTTCGAGATCCGCATCCGCGAAGGTGAACAGGCCACCGTGAACGAGGTGCTCATCACCGGGAACACCAAGACCAACGAACATGTGGCCCGCCGGGAGATATGGACCCGCCCGGGCGATCTCTTCAGCAAACAGGACATCATCCGTTCAGTCCGCGAACTCGCCTCGCTCGGACATTTCGATCCGGAACAGATCGAACCCAACCCGATCCCGAACGACGAGGACGGGACCGTGGATATTGAGTATAAACTGATTGAACGCGCGAATGACCAGCTGGAGGTGTCGGGTGGATACGGCGCGGGAATGCTGATCTTTACCGCAGGAATCCGGTTCTCAAACTTTGCCGCCGGAAGGATCTTTGAGAAGGGGGCCTGGCGACCTGTGCCATCGGGCGACGGACAGACCCTATCGCTGCGGGCGCAGACCAACGGCCAGTATTACCAGTCATACAACTTCTCCTTCATGGAGCCGTGGCTGGGGGGCAAGAAGCGGAACTCCTTCTCGCTGTCGGTGTTCCACTCAAAGATGAATCCCTCATCCTATAGCTATATGTACAACTATACAAGGAACAGGGATACGGAGATCCCCGACCAGTACATGAAGATCACCGGTGCTTCTATCGGACTGGGCCGGAGGCTGAGATGGCCGGATGATTTCTTTACGCTGCAGCACGCACTGAGCTACCAGCGCTACCAGCTGAAAGACTATGTGGGTTATTTCCTTGCCGAGAATGGCTCGTTCAACAACTTCAGCCTGAACACCACCCTGGGAAGGAACAACACCGACCAGCCGATCTACACCCGGCGCGGATCAAATGTAAGCCTGAGCCTGCAGCTCACACCACCCTACTCAGCGTTCAACGATAAAGACTATACCAACCCCGACATGCTTGATGAAGATCGCTACAAATGGGTGGAATACCACCGCTGGATGTTCAAGGGCGACTGGTACAAGTCGCTGGTCGGCAACCTCGTGCTCTATACACGGATGCACTTCGGGTACCTGGGGATGTACAACAAAGATATTGGTCCTTCGCCCTTCGAGAGCTTCGATGTGGGGGGTGACGGACTTACGGGATACAACCTGTATGGACGGGAGACCATTGCTATGCGGGGATATGAGAACGGATCGCTGACACCAAGGGTGCAGAATGGTGTGGAGGTGCCCGGCAGCAATACAGCCAACAAGTCGGGGAACGTCTATACCAAGATGACGATGGAGCTGCGGTACCCGGTATCGCTGAACCCGTCAGCCACCATCTTCGTGCTGGGCTTCCTGGAAGCCGGTGATGCGTGGTACAGCATTGATGAGTTCAGCCCCTTCCGGGCCAAGCGTTCAGCAGGTTTTGGACTGCGTGCCTTCCTGCCGATGTTCGGGCTTCTCGGGGTTGACTGGGGATATGGATTTGATGAGGCATACGAGGGCGCCGGGGTAAGCGGATCACAATTCCACTTCACCATCGGACAACAATTTTAGCGGAGCGGAGAGTGGAGAAGTTGAGCGTTTAGAGCGTCCGAAGCTCCGACCACTCTAAACTCTAAACTCTAAACTCTAAACTCTAAACTCTAAACTCTAAACTCTAAACGCTCAACTCTCAACTCTAAACGCTCAACTTTAAAGAAATGGCATTATGTTTGCAGTCACCAAATGAACGAACAAATTGAAACAACAAAAAATATCCACAATCATGAAAAAAATCATTTCACTGGCGATCCTTGCCCTGGTCATGACCACGGCCGCCCAGGCACAGAAATTTGCGTTTGTCGATTCAGAATATATCCTCAAAAATATCCCATCCTATGATGCTGCCCAGAGCGAACTTGACAGGTTCTCGGTCCAGTGGGAAGAGGAGGTAAAGGCCGAATATGAAGCCATCGAGGAGATGTACAATTCATACAAGGCTGAACGCGTGCTGCTCTCGGAGGAGATGAGGAAGAAGCGGGAGGAGGAGATCCTCAGCCGGGAGACACAGGTGAAGGAGCTGCAGCAGAAATATTTTGGTACCGAAGGTGAGTTGTTCAAGAAGCGGGAAGAGCTGGTCAAGCCGATCCAGGACGCCGTGTATAAGGCGGTGAAAGAGATGACAGCCGAGGGGGGATACGCCATCATTTTCGACACTGCCAGCGGTGCCTCCATCCTCTATTCCAATCCGCGATACGACAAGAGTGATGAAATATTGCAAAAGATGGGCTACAAATAGGAATTAAAAGATTATTTTTACCGGCGTTTTTTGAATATAAACCCGGAAGGTGAATCACCTGCAACAATATATCAAACAGTTAAATAAATAATTTATACAGATGAAATTAGTAAGAAAAGCGACCCTGGCACTGGTGATGGTGCTTACTGCCTCTGCAGTGATGGCCCAGAAGGCCCAGTTCGGACATGTAAATGCCTCTTTCGTGCTCTCCAAGATGCCGGAATACACCGATGCCATGAAGAAACTGGCAAAAACAGACAGTACCTATAACCTGGAACTGGAAAAACTGGCTGTCGAGATCAACAGGAAGATAGAAGAGTACAACGATGATGCTGACACACCCCAGCTGCTAAAGGATGTTAAAGCCCAGGAGATTCAGGAGTTGCAGGTGCGTGCACAGCAGTTTCAGCAAAGGATTGAACAGGATATCCAGCAGCAGCAGATGCAGCTGATGCGTCCTATCAGCACCAAGGTAATGAATGCCATCAACGAGATTGCAGAGGAGAAGGAGCTTGTATACGTGTTCGACATCTCTTCCGGCAACCCGGTATATGTTTCCGAGGAAAAGAGCCTCGATCTCGTTCCGCTGCTGATGGAGAAGTTTGAAATCACCTACGATCCCAGCGAGCTGACACAACCCCGGCTCCAGTAATTCCGCGATTCGCTGAACAGCATAAAAGCACAGGCACTGTCCTGTGCTTTTGTTTTGTAAGTTTGTGGTAAATAGTGAACGATGACCGGTAAAAACAATCCCATAGGACTTTTCGATTCAGGTGTCGGCGGACTCACAGTGGCACATGCCATCAGCGCCATCCTGCCCGATGAGCAGCTGCTCTACTATGGCGACACGGCCCACCTCCCTTATGGCGACAAGTCGAAGGAGACCATTGTGCGATACTCCAAAGGCATTGCCGATTTTCTTCTGGAAAACAGCTGTAAGGTGATCCTGATCGCCTGTAATTCAGCCTCTGCCAATGCATTTACCGAGGTGAAGGAGCATGTGGGCGACCGTGCGGTGGTGCTGAATGTGCTGGACCCGGTGATCGACTATGTTGCCCGGCAGTCCGACGCAAAAAATATCGGGGTGATCGGTACCAAGGCCACCATCGAATCCAACAGCTACCACGACGGTATCCTGAAACTGAACCCCAACCTGTCGGTCAGCTCCCTCGCCACACCCCTCTTCGTCCCCATGATCGAAGAGGGATTTGTCTTCGACGATATCTCCAATGCCATCATCCGCGCCTACCTCTCTGGTCAGGAGCTCAGCGATATCGACACACTGATTCTCGGGTGTACCCATTATCCCATCATCAGGAACCAGATAAGCCGATTTTTCAACTTCGAAGTGAATGTGCTCGATACTGCCCGTATTGTCGCTGAATACCTCCAGGGATACCTGCGCGACCACAACATGCTGGCACAGGAACGCGCCGGGGAAAACCGCTTCTACGTCTCCGACCATACCACCTCCTTCGGCACCATCGCCAATATGTTCTTCAACGAAAAAATCAACCTTCAGAAGAGATCTGTCTGGTAGAGGGCTGCTGTGAAACAGGCACCCTCTGCTGCCTTTCTTATCCGCTTCGGACAGTGTCAATCATCCCTGATCCAGCATGCTGAAAAACGCCCTTATCAAATGTTAAAAAATATATTTTAGGGGGGAGGACATGTATTAAAATAAGTAACTTTGTTTTTCGGGAATCGATCTAATATTAACTACATAAACTACAACGAAGGAACATGGGAAAAAATCCTAAAGTCGTTCAGCGGGAAGAGGTTGTTGTGAAATTTGCTGGGGATTCCGGCGACGGCATGCAACTTACCGGGTCTCAGTTCTCCGATGCCTCTGCATTTATCGGAAACGATCTCTCCACCTTTCCCGATTATCCGTCGGAGATCCGGGCCCCGCAGGGCACTGTCGCCGGCGTGTCGGGTTTCCAGGTGCATATCGGACACAAAGAGGTGACCACGCCTGGCGACCAGGCCGATGTGCTGGTAGCCATGAACCCCGCCGCCCTCAAGGCCAACATGAAATGGGTCAAGCCGGGTGCCACCATCATCATCGATATCGATAACTTCGACAACAAACACTATAAAAAGGCCGGGTATGTGGAGGATCCGCTGCACGATGATTCGCTCGACGGGTACAACGTGGTGAAAGCGCCGATTACCAACCTTACACGCGATACGGTGAAGCCCTATGGGTTCGATCCGAAGACGGCCGACAAAACACGGAACCAGTTCGTAGCGGGAATGCTCTACTGGCTCTTCAACAGGGATATCAAGCTGGGTGAGGATTTTCTGAATGATAAGTTCAAATCGAAACCCAATATCGTCAAGGCCAATACGGCGGTGCTGCATGCCGGATACAACTACGCGGAAACCATAGAGGCACTCTCCACCACCTTCCTGGTCGACCCGGTGAAGAACAAAAAAGGACTCTTCAGGAACATGACAGGGAACCTGGCAACGGCCTGGGGACTGCTGGCGGCAGCGGAGCGTGCCGGACTGGAGCTCTTCCTGGGTTCGTATCCCATCACCCCGGCAACAGAGATCCTCCAGGAGATCGCCAAACGGAAACACCTGGGGGCAGTCGCCTTCCAGGCCGAAGATGAGATTGCTGGGATTACCTCGGCCATCGGAGCCTCTTTTGCCGGACGGCTCGCGGTGACATCCACCTCCGGTCCGGGACTGGCACTCAAGGGTGAGGCGCTCGGACTGGCAGTGATCACAGAGCTGCCACTGGTGGTGGTGAATGTGCAGCGCGGCGGACCTTCTACAGGTCTGCCGACAAAGACGGAGCAGTCGGACCTGATGCAGGCACTCTACGGTCGCAGCGGGGAATCACCCCTGATCGTGATCGCCGCATCCACACCGGCCAACTGCTTCCACTATGCCTTCGAGGCTGCCAGGCTATCCCTGGAGCATATGACCCCGGTGATCCTGCTTACTGACAGCTACCTGGCCAACGGATCAGAGCTGTGGAAAATTCCCAATACAGAAGATCTGCCAGAAATCCATCCGCCGCTGGTGAAGGACAATGACGAAAATTACCAGCCCTACAGGCGCGATCCGGAGAAGATGAACAGGTACTGGGCCATTCCCGGACAGGAAGGGTTGCGCCACCGTATCGGCGGACTGGAGAAGGAGGATGTGACCGGAAATGTTTCCCACGATCCGATGAACCACCAGGTGATGGTGACCAAGCGGAAGGAGAAGGTGGAGAAGGTGGCCGACGACATCCCGGAATTGGAGGTGATCGGTGAGCAGACGGGCGATTTGCTGGTAATCGGTTGGGGCGGAACATACGGAGGACTGGTGAGTGCGGTGACGGACCTGCAGAAGGAGGGGGTGAGCATCAGCCTGGCACAGTTTAACTACATCCATCCGCTACCGCGAAATACCGAAAAGGTGCTCGCCGGATTTAAAAAACGGATCGTTTGCGAGATCAATATGGGACAGTTTGTGAGCCACCTGCGCTCCCTCTACCAGCATCTCGGGTTCAGGCAATACAACAAAGTACAGGGACTGCCTTTCTTTATTTCCGAACTGAAGGCGAAATTCATGTCGGTGATAGAGGAGCAGCAGCCCGGTGAAACAAAAAACAGCTAAGACCATGGCAGAAGTAATCAAAGATATAGGAACGCTAACAAAGAAAGACTTTAAGCTCGACACCTCTGTGAAGTGGTGTGCCGGATGTGGTGCCCATTCCGTGCTTTCATCCATCCAGAGTACACTCCCGGAGACAGGCATCAAAAAGGAAGATGTGGTGACCGTCTCAGGGATCGGATGTTCGTCCAGGTTCCCCTATTACATCGACACCTATGGCTTTCACAGCCTGCACGGAAGGGCCTCGGCCATTGCCTCCGGCATCAAGGTGGCCAACCCCAACCTGAGTGTGTGGGTGATGACAGGTGACGGGGACAGCATGGCGATCGGGGGAAACCATTTTATCCATATCATCCGGAGAAACATCAATGTCAATATCATCCTGTTCAACAACAAGATCTATGGACTGACCAAAGGACAGTATTCACCGACGACCCCCAAGGGAAGCATCACAAAGACCTCGCCGGAAGGGACCATCGAGAATCCGTTCCAGCCGGGAGAGCTGACCATGGGAGCACAGGGGACCTTTTTCGCCCGCGTGGTAGACAGCGACCCGAAGATGATGAAGGATGTATTCCTGCAGGCAGCTGAGCACAAAGGGACTTCCGTGGTGGAGGTGCTGCTTAACTGCGTGATCTTTGCCAACGAAGTGCATAAAGACATCACCGGTAAAGATGTGCGGGAGGACCACCAGATCTTGTTGAAGCATGGTGAACCGATGATCTTCGGAAAGGAGCGCAACAAAGGGATCCGCTATAGCTGCAACAGGCTGGAGGTGGTCACTATCGGAGAAAATGGGATTACGGAAGAAGACCTGATGGTACACGATGCCACCAATCCCGACGACTCCATGCACTATAACCTGGTGCGTATGGGACTTCCTGAATATCCCGTAGCCATGGGGGTGATTCGCGCAGCCGAATCTACTGTTTTCGAGTCTATGATGCATGAGCAGGTGAACCACGCAAGGGCCGAAACAAAGATCAAAACGGTGAATGACCTCCTGCATAGTGGTAACACCTTCAGAATAGACGATTAATAACGGTCGTTCGTTATGGCTTTTGACCAGCACTCTGAAGACGAAATACAACGATTGCTTGCTGAACGCAAGGAACGTCTGAAGGAGCTCACGTGCATCAATAAGACGACCCAGATCATCCGGGAAAATCTGCCCGTGGATCAGACCATGAACCAGGTTGTCCGGATACTGCCGGTGGCGTGGCAATACCCTGAGATGACCGTTGCCAGCATCAGGCTGGATGACAAGGTCTATACCAGCCAGGGGTTCAGGGAGAGCAAATGGAAGATGACCTCCCGCTTCAGTACCTTCGATGGCCGGTCGGGCGAGATCAGGGTCTATTACCTGAAGGAGTTCAAGACGCTGGATGAGGGTCCGTTTCTGAATGAGGAGCGGCACCTGATCGATAACCTCGCGAGCATCATTTCAAATTATCTGAATAGCCTCGAGGCGCAGAAGATGATGAAGAAGGTGACCGCCGAGGAGACCATCCGTGAGGAGATCGGCGAGCCCGGGAAGCCTGATGTGGTGAATTCAAGGATGCTCCTGCAGAAGTTCCTGACCAAGCAGAATGCCAGCCGCGATATCTTTCACGACCTGATGCCATACAAGGTGAAGGAGATTCTGCTGGTCTCGACCCTGTATGATGCCTTCAGCATTGAGAAGGAGGGACGCTTCTCTGAACATATTCTCGGTGAATACCACCAGCTGAACCTGACCTCTATGCCGCGGGTGACCGGAGTTTCGAGCTATGAGGAGGCGATGGAGCAGCTGAATAACAACCATTACGACCTGGTGATTCTGATGATCGGGACCGATAAGCAGACACCGATGACCATCGCTTCCAGCGTGAAGCAGGAGTACCCCTACATACCGATCTATGTGCTGCTGAACAACGACCGGGAGGTGATGAACTTCAAGAAGCTTAATCCCAACCGGACCAACATCGATAAATTGTTTGTATGGAACGGTGATTCCACCGTTTTCTTTGCGATGGTGAAGCACCTGGAGGACCGTGTGAATGTGGATAACGATACGCAAATCGGTATGGTAAAGGTGATCCTCCTGGTAGAGGACTCTGAGATCTATTACTCCCGTTACCTGCCGCTGCTCTATAACATTGTGCTGGGGCAGACCAAAAGGATCATTGATGATGTGAGTACCGACGACCTTTTTAAGGTGCTTCGTCTGCGTGCCCGTCCGAAGATCCTCCTCGCCAGCAACTACGAGGAGGCCCTGGAGGTGGTGGGGACGCATAAGGACAATCTGCTCTGCCTGATCTCAGATGTAAAATTCCCGAAAGACGGACAGGAAGATGACAATGCCGGCTTCACCCTGGTGAAAACCATCAAGGAGATCCTGAGCGGACTTCCCACCGTGATCCAGTCATCCGACGTCTCCAACTCCCGGAGGGCCTTTGAATTGAAGAGCACCTTTATCAATAAAAATTCCGAAACACTGCACCAGGATATCCGGACTTTTATCTCACACCACCTGGGGTTTGGCAATTTTGTGTATAAAGATGCCACGGGAAATAAGATTGCCGTTGCCAAATCGCTGAAGGAGTTTGAGTACAACATCGAGACCATTCCCATCGAGTCACTGACCTACCACGGCAAGCGGAACCATTTCTCCCTCTGGCTCATGGCACGCGGGGAGCTGAAGATCGCGAAGATGATCAACCCCGTGAAGGTGTCGGACTTCAAGACCCCGCAGGAGTTCAGGAACTACCTGAAACACGTGATCAGGAAGTACAGGAACGAATCCAATATTGGGAAGATCATCAACTTCGAAGCTTCGGCGCTGAATGACGAGACCAATATTGTCAGCCTCGGATCCGGTGCACTGGGCGGAAAGGGCAGGGGATGTGCCTTTATCAATACACTGATTTATAACCTGAACTTCCAGGAGCTGATACCTGAACTAAACATCAGGGCA
>JAGYMF010000063.1 GCA_018400695.1 Bacteroidales bacterium
CCAAAGTCAGTATCAATCTTAATTGTTTCATCTCCGTGTTATTTTATTAGATAATGTATGTTGTTTCCGCATACGCTGGTAAGCACCATGTGCTGCTACCGGCAAAGCAATTCAGCGTTCATCACCGACATTTCTACAGTACCCGGATCCGGCAGACAAGCGATAAACTTTTTACTACCTTTACGCTAAACGAAGATAAGGGAAAATGAAGAACTTTTCATCACTGAAAAATATTGTGTTTGACCTCGGGGGGGTGATCCTTGACCTGGACGTTAACGGAACACTGGAGCTTTTTCTGAACCTTGGATTTCCAAAAGAGCTGCTGAGCTACCCGGAAAATTTCTATACAGACATCTTCTTTAACTATGAAACCGGAAAGGTAACGACTGATGCGTTCAGGGATTCCATCCGGGAGCTCGCCGGTGTACACTTCAGCAACAGCGAATTTGATGAAGCATGGTGCACCATGCTGTCGAGGATTCCACGCAAGAGGACTGAACTTCTTAAAGACTTATCGGCCGTCTATAACCTGTATATCCTGAGCAACACCAGCGAGCTGCATATCAACAGGTTCAACACCATGTTCCATGAAGCTGCAGGATTCCCGCTCTCTGAAGTCTTTCAGCACGGCTTCTACTCACACGAGACTGGATACCACAAACCGGACCAGGCCGCTTTTAAACATCTGCTGAAAAATGCCGGTATCCGTGCAGAAGAGACCCTCTTCCTGGACGATAACATCCACAATGTGAAAGCGGCAAAGGAGCTGGGCTTTAACGTGATCCACATTACCGATAACCTCAGGATGGAGGATGTTGGATATGACAGGTAAGCGTACTGTTTTCATCCAGGTGTTGCTCCTCTCCGCGCAGCATGATTGTTAACGCCGGACCATGCTCATTTTCAATAACCACCGCTGTTTCGTTGATATAGATTTTTAGGTAGTTATCCCTGAAAATGATCTTGAATGAGAGTGATTTCCAGTTCGCAGGGAGGCTCGGATCGAGGTGGAGACGGTCGTTCTTCACCCGCATACCGCCAAAGCCATAGACCACCGACATCCACGTTCCTCCCATACTGGTAATATGCAATCCCTCTGCCACCTCCTTGTTGTAATCGTCCAGGTCGAGCCTCGATGTTCTCAGGTACATATCATAGGCCATCTCCTTCTTTCCGATCTTGCTGGCAAGGATTGAGTGGATACAGGGAGAGAGTGAAGATTCATGCACCGTACGGGGCTCATAAAAATCGAAATTTCGCCGAATAGTCTCCAGGTCATAATCATCCTCAAAAAAGTAGATCCCCTGCAAAACATCTGCCTGCTTGATAAAGGGCGACCGCAAAATACGGTCCCACGACCAATGCTGGTTAATGGGCCGTTGCACCGGATCAATGTCCGAAGCAAAATACTGCTCCTTATCCATATAGCCATCCTGCTGCAGGAATATCCCCTTTTCGTTGCAGGATGGAAAGTACATATTGTTGATGATGTCTTTCCACCGCCCGGTCTCTGTGGCAGTGTCAAAACCGGTCTTGCCGGCGATCTCCACATAGCGCAAGGGATGCTCCTCCTCAACATACTTCAAGGCTTCCAGGGTGTATTTCAGTGTCCACCTGGCCAGCAAATTGGTGTACCAGTTGTTGTTGACGTTGTTCTCATATTCGTTGGGGCCTGTAACTCCAAGCATCACATATTTTCCCTTCACATCGGACCAGTTCACTCGCTGGCGCCAGAATCTTGATATGGCAATAAGTACCTCAAGCCCGTATTCAGAAAGGTATTCTTTATCGCCTGTATACCTGATATAATTGAAGATCGCGTATGCAATGGCTCCGTTCCTGTGAATCTCTTCAAAGGTGATCTCCCACTCATTATGACACTCCCTTCCGTCCATCGTCACCATGGGAAACAACGCCGCCCCGCCTGTAAAACCGAGAAGCTGTGCATTTTCAATGGCTTTATCAAGGTGTTTATACCTGTATATTAAAAGATTTCTGGCGACTTCGGAAGGTGCGCTACTCAGGTAGAAGGGGACAAGGTAGGCCTCTGTATCCCAGTACGTACTTCCCCCATATTTCTCACCGGTAAATCCTTTCGGCCCTATATTCAACCGTTCATCCTTTCCTGAATAGGTCTGGTTAAGGTGAAAAATATTAAACCGTATGGCCTGTTGTGCCTTGGCATCTCCCCCGATGACGATATCGGAATGGGACCAATGCTCTTCCCAGCTTTGTTTATGGTCTGACAGGAGTGCGTCATATTTGGTCTGATAGGCTCTTTCCAGGCTCTGTTTACCTGCCTGGAGCAGTGCGTCCTTCTCATAATTCAGGGACGAAACCACAGCGGCGTATTTATATAGTATAGCCTCTTCTCCGACCTGCATCCGGCAAACAACCCTGTTTCCTGCATATCCGCTTTCCCCGATCACTGACGCTTCCGTCTCCACCAGCCTTCCTCCGAGAAAAAGATCATATTTCATGGAGAAGGCCACCCTGAAGGCTGACTTCCTCGTTTCGCATACCAATGAGGCTCCGCCCTGCTCCGCCCGTGTATCGATCAGGTCCCAGAAAAACTCATCATAATTGGAATCCTGGTTCCTGATATGTCCGTCGAGATAGGGGGTAAACGCCACCTCTGCCTCAAAATTCAGTGGCTTCACTGAATAGCGGATCGCACCGATCTCATCGTCTGCGATACTTAAAAACCGCTGCGCTGTTACTTCAAGCTGCTGCTTTTTACCAATTTCCACCGTGAAAGTCCGCTCCAGCACGCCGTGCTTCATATTCAGCTCCCTCCGGAAAGCAATGACCTTCAGTTTATAAAGATCAAGTTCTATACCGTTGACCTCTACACCGATTCCTATCCAGTTCGGGGCATTGAGTACCTTGGCAAAAAATTCAGGATACCCGTTTTTCCACCATCCTACGCGTGTTTTATCCGGATAATAGACGCCCGCCACATAGTTGCCCTGCAAACTGTCGCCCGAATAATCCTCTTCAAAGTTCGCGCGCTGGCCCATCCGGCCATTTCCCAGGCTGAAAATGCTTTCGGAAGCTTCCTGCTTCGAAGGGTCGAACTGTTCTTCAACAATGCTCCACTCCTCTACTTTATAATAACTATTCATAATAATTTTCAAGTTTTTCCGGGTTAATGATCAATGCCAGGCTAATGTCCCTGAACGTCTTTTACAAAAACAACCAGGATTGCAGCAATGAAAAGGGAGACCCCACCCAGTAAAAGGGCATAAATACTTTCTCCTCCAAATATTGTTTTTACCATGAAGCCGAGAATGCTTGCTGCAAGGATCTGCGGAATAACAATGAAGAAATTGAAGATCCCCATGTAAACCCCCATTTTATCCTGCGGCAATGAGCCGGTCAGGATCGCATATGGCATGGCCAATATGCTGGCCCAGGCCATTCCGACACCCACCATCGACCAGATCATTTGCTGTGGATTGCCAAGGAAGTAAATCGATGCAAGCCCGATACCACCAATGACCAGGGCAATGGAGTGGGTGATCTTCCTGTTCGTAAGCTTCGCCAGATAAGGCAACACCACCAGGCCAAATCCAGCCGCAAAGAGGTTGTACCATCCCATCATACCGCTGACCAGGTTGGCCCCGTTACCGTACAATTCCGACCGTGGATCGGTGGTGCCGTACAGGTGATCCGTCACCCCGGGGGTCATGTAGATCCACATGGAAAACAGTGCAAACCAGGAAAAAAACTGCACAAAAGCAAGCTGTGCCATTGTTTTGGGCATCCGGTAGAGGTCGGTAATAATGCTGACCAGTCCGTTATTAATGCTGTTGCGGCTGACGAAAAAAGAGGCCAGCAACTGCAGCAATCCAAAAAACGCTAAACCCAAAGAGAGGATATACAACTCCTTTTCCAACTTCAAATAATACACCGGCAACGCCATTATAATACCGGCAATCGTCCAGACCACCCCCCTGCGCAGGTATCTGGAAAAGCTTTCAGGCCTGGTCAGAAGATCTTCTTCAGGTAAAGATTTGTCTCTCTCCGACTCCTCAAACGCTTTCAGCTCTTCGGGAGAATATTCCCTGGTCCGCATGACAGTCCATCCGACAGCAAGAAAAAATACAGCACCTCCCAGGTAGAACGACAGTTTCACCGTCTGTGGGATTTGCCCTTCGGGGGCGGTGTTGGATATATTAAACCAGTTGGTCAGAATATACGGAAGCCAGGAAGCGACAAATGCGCCAATGCCAATAAAAAAGCTCTGCATCGTAAAGCCGAGCGTACGCTGTCTGTTGGGCAGCATATCACCGACAAATGCCCTGAAGGGTTCCATGGAAATATTGATCGATGCATCCATGATCCACAGCATCCCTGCAGCAAACCACAAGGCGGGTGAATTGGGCATAATGAACAGCGCCATGGAGGCCAGGATGGCTCCCACAAGGAAATAGGGCCGCCTTCTCCCAAACCTGTTCCATGTGCGGTCACTCATGTGCCCGATGATCGGCTGAATAATCAGTCCGGTAACCGGTGCAGCGATCCATAAAATTGGAATGTTGTCAATGTCCGCTCCCAGTGTCTGGAAGATCCTGCTGACATTTCCATTCTGTAATGCGAATCCGAACTGGATCCCCAAAAATCCGAAACTCATGTTCCAGATCTGCCAGAAACTTAACCTGGGTTTTTTCATCATACATCTTTTAATTCCTGCCGGGAACAGATAATTTTCCGGACCAGGACAATTTATTCTTGACAATACGTGGTAAAAGGTGAAGTTGGGGTGGGAATTAAATAAAAAAATCCCTGACCACAAATTCTGCAGTTTCAGAGATCTTCATTCAATTAAAATTATCGGATGGAAATAGTTTCCAGGTCAAATGTATGAAAAAAAGAAATGACATTCCAAGTTTTCCAAAAAGAAAAAATTGCTGAAATCACTTCCAGTCCTTTACATTGCCCTTTGCAAACGTTTGCGAAGCACAAAATTTTTTTATTGTTGCTCACCCCAAAGGTCTCGTTGTACCCCTGACCACCAGCTCCGTTTTAATTACTTCTGTACTGGGCTTCTTACCTGAATCGGGATGCCTGATCCTTTCAAGGAGCATCGCAGCTGCTTTTTCACCTATCTGGAATCCGTGCTGACTCACTGTCGTCAGGGGCGGATCTGTAACCGTCGATACCAGTCCGTCGGTAAACCCAACCACCGAGACCTGCGCAGGAACCTTGTAGTTCAGCTTCTTGAGTGCATTCACCGCTCCGGCTGCTGTCAGCTCGTTCACAGCCAGAATTGCATCCGGCGGCTGTTCCAGGGCCATGAGTCCCGGTACAACTTCATAGGCCTCCTCGATGGTATCACATTTTACAATAAGTGTATCATCCACCTCAATACCATTCTTTTCCAAAGCAGAAATATATCCCCTTTTACGGTGATAACCAATGAGCAGGTGCTGCGGTGCAGCAAGGTGGGCAATGCGCCGGCAACCAGTCCTGATCAGGTACTCTGTGGCGTTCATCGCACCCATGAAATCATCCACAACAACCTTGTCTGACTCAATCTCTTCACAAACCCGGTCAAAGAAAACCATGGGAAAATCTTTTTCAGCCAATTCCCTGAAATGCTGAAAATTCTTCGTAGTCTTGGACAAGGAGACCAGGACCCCTTCTGCCCTGTTGGACTCTATCTCCTGCGTGATGGCCAGCTCCCTTTCATATTTTTCGTTAGACTGAAAGATCATGACATTGTATCCGTTCGTCTGGGCCACCTCCTCAATACCAGAGATCACCGATGAAAAAAAATGGTGAACGATCTGCGGAACAATGACACTGATAACATTGGTCTTCTGACTACGCAGGCTCAGTGCAATAGCATTGGGCTTGTATTTCAGTTTATTAACAAGATCTCTCACCTGCTGCTTTGTTGCAGGTGAGATGTCCGGATGATCCTTCAATGCACGGGATACCGTAGAGGGCGAAACGCCCAGTTCCTTTGCAATGTCCTTTATGGTAACAGCATGGGCCATATTGATATATTCCAGTATATAAAGATAGTGAATTTTAAAGTTTACTGCCATCTTCTTTTGATCTGAACCCCCCAATGCAAACGATTGCGGAAACGATTGCGTTGATTTTCTGTAGTTTAGTAGGGTATACACAACCCCTTGATGTTAAGTTTTGGTTAAATTGCCGCGATTATTCACCTTAAAAAACAAAAAAAAGACACGGAAAAAATTATCGGAAAAGGTTTCGGAGATCAACCAATTTGCTAATTAAACTGAACATTTGCTAAAACTCGTTTTATGAAAAGAAAAATAACTTTTAAAGGAAGTCTTATACTGCTCCTTAGTCTCCTTTTTGTTGTCAGCATCAATGCACAAGAGAGAGAGATTACAGGAACGGTAAAAGATGCTGACAACGGAATGCCGTTACCCGGCGCAACTGTTGTAATAAAAGGTTCAACTATTGGAACTGCAACAAATGTAAATGGACAATTCAAATTATCTGCCACTGCCGGCGATGTGCTTGAAGTTACATTTGTTGGTTACACTTCTCAGGATATCGTTGTCACAGAATTGAATACGTACGATATCAACATGGCCCCCTCTGCACTAGAGGTAGATGAACTGGTAGTAATCGGCTACGGTAAAATCAAAAAATCAGATGCCACAGGTTCTGTTACCAGTGTCACTGCAAGAGATTTCAACCAGGGAGCAATTACTTCTCCCCAGGAGCTGCTGGTCGGAAAAACTGCCGGCGTGGTAGTCAGCACTTCAGGAGGTGCCCCGGGAAGCGGATCCACGATCCGTATACGTGGCGGATCATCACTGAACGCGTCCAATGACCCGCTGATTATTGTGGATGGTGTTCCCATCGACAATAACAATGTTTCCGGAAGCGCCAATTTCCTCTCCATTGTAAACCCCAACGACATTGAATCCATGTCCATCCTGAAGGATGCATCTGCCACTGCCATCTATGGCTCCAGGGCCTCCAACGGGGTGATCATCATCACCACCAAAACCGGTGAGGCAGGCAAGCCTTTGTCTGTTGCCTACAACAATAAAACATCCATTTCCACACCAATTAGTTTTATTGATGTCTATTCGGGCGATGAACTGAGACAAATTGCCTACGAAAACAGGGACCTGTACGGACTTGAAAATCTGGGCCTGCTCGGTACTGAAAACACCAACTGGCAACCGGAACTGTTCCGCACAGCGCTCACGCATGACCATAACCTGAGCTTTTCAGGGTCAGTCAGCAATCTGCCTTACCGCGCATCTGTCGGGTATACCGATGAGAATGGTATCATGAAAAACACAGACATGAAAAGGATTACGGGCGCCATTAACCTGAACCCCACTTTCCTTGATGATGACCTCAAGGTAAATGTGAATGTGAAAGCCATGAATACACACCATAACTTTGGTGATGCAGGTGCTTTGGGTTCTGCCACTTCAATGGATCCCACCCAACCCATCATGGACCAGAATCCTGCCACTGCAGGGTATTACCAGTGGCCCACCTACGGAGCGAACCTGGGAACACCCAACCCGGTGGAACAGTTGATGGAAGCTGATAACAAGTCTGCAGTCAACAGGTTAATCGCCAACGCCCAGTTAGATTACACCCTTCCATTTTTACCAGCACTGAGCGCCAATCTGAATGTGGCTACTGACTATTCGCAGAGTGAGGGCTACAATAACCGTCCCGTCACCTCTCCTTCGACACTTACCAGTCCGCTGTGGGGAAGGCTGAGCGATTACAGTGCAAAATACACCAACGACCTGATTGATTTTTATCTTAATTATAATGAAGAATTCGGCGAAAGCAGCATCGATGCAACAGCCGGGTATTCATGGCAGCATTTCATGCGTGAAGGAGACAGCTATACCAGGGGCGTCGTAGATGATACACATCCCTATCAGAAAACTGACAGCAGCTCCTTTATCACGGAAAACTACCTCGTATCCTTCTTCGGAAGAATCAACTACTCATACGCAAACAGGTACCTTGTCACCCTTACTGCAAGAAACGATGGCTCATCGCGTTTTGCTGAAGGAAACCGCTGGGGCTTTTTCCCCTCCGCTGCCGTTGCCTGGAAGATCAGTGAAGAATCTTTCATGGAGAATGTCGGCGTGGTGTCTGACCTGAAACTGAGGGCCAGCTGGGGTATCACTGGTCAGCAGGATGTCGGGAACAACTATCCGGCACAGGCCATCTATACCTTGTCGTCCGAAGGTTCATATTATCCCATTGGCGGGGAATTTCTACCGACACTGCGTCCTGACGCCTACGACCCGAATATTAAATGGGAAGAGACAACCACACAGAACATCGGACTTGATTTCGGGTTCGCCAACAACAGGATCACTGGTACACTTGATATGTACAAGCGTGTAACGAACGACCTGCTCAATACAGTCACCGTTCCCAGTGGGAGTAATTTTTCGAATACCCTGCTGACAAACGTTGGAAGCCTTGAAAACAAGGGCGCAGAAGTATCATTGAACTTTGTTCCAATCTCAACCAGGGATATGAACCTGACTGTAGGGTTCAATGCTACCTATAATGTAAACGAGATCACCAAACTACTCCTTACAGAAGATCCCGAATATATCGGTATTCTCTATGGTGATGCTTTCACTGGCCAGAAACAGGTTACCAGGGTCGGCCATCCTGCATACTCCTTCTTCGTAAACCAGCAGGTGTATGACCAAAGCGGTGACCCGATCGAAGGCCTTTATGTTGACCTTTCTGAAGAGGGCGGCGTGGTGAATGGCGATAATGCCGACAAGTATATCTATCACAACCCCGTGGCAGACTACCTGCTTGGTTTCTCTGCACGCTTCAACTATAAGGATTTCGACATGTCCGCTTCTGCCCGGGCAAGCATAGGCAATTACGTCTATAACCAGGTGGCTGCAGGAGCATCCTACGACCAGATCTACCAGATCGGATACTGGAAAACATTCCCGAAATATCTTGATGATACGCAATTCGTTAAGCGTCAGTTCACCAGTGATTATTTCGTTGAAAATGCCTCTTTCTTTAAACTGGACAATATATCAGCAGGATATACTTTCCGGAATATCCTTGACGAAATGAGTGCACGTTTGAGTTTTACCGTTCAAAATGCTGTCACGATCACCAATTACAGCGGAATCGATCCCGAAGTTCCAGGTGGTATTGACAACAACTTCTACCCCAGACCCAGAACGTTTATGATCGGTATCAATCTAACTTATTAATTTTCAAACAACAAACTGATATGAATAAAAGAAGTATAATAATAGGTGTCTTTCTTTCTGCACTGATGATTACATCGTGCGTGAAAGATCTGGACGTAAAGCCCCTCGATCCTGATAATATCCTGGCTGGAAACCTTTCCGACGATCCCGATTACATGAAACAGGTTCTCGGAAAAATATATGCCAGCTTCATTATTGCGGGACAAGGTGCCAATGGGGGTGCAGACATCAGTGCCTCCGATGAGAACTTTTTTACAACCATGAGGGCCCTCTGGAACCTCCAGGAAATCACAACCGATGAAGCCATCTGTGCCTGGGGCGATGTGGGTATCGCAGATCTCAATACCCAGACATGGAGCCCGAGCAATCCCTTCTTAACAGCACTCTACCAGCGATTAAGCCTGAGTATTACATATGCCAACGATTTTATCGCCTATACACAGGATATGGATGATCCTGATGTGATGAGATACAATGCTGAAGCACGCTTCCTCAGAGCGCTGGCATACTCCTGGGCCATTGACCTGTTTGGACAATTCCCCTACACAACCGAGGAAGATGGCGTAGGTAAATTCTTCCCGGAAATCGGGTCAAGAACAGACCTCTTTACTTACATAGAAGGTGAGTTGCTCGATATTATAAACCTCCTGGGTGAACCCGGATACTCCTATCCCCAGGCTGACAAAGGGGCTGCATGGATGTTGCTTGCACGTCTTTACCTGAATGCTGAAGTCTATACCGGTACCGCCCGATGGGACGACGTTGTTACGTATGTTAACAAAATTGACAGCAGCGACGCCTACGCTCTTGCTGACGATTACAGGCAAAATTTCAG
>JAGYMF010000064.1 GCA_018400695.1 Bacteroidales bacterium
GGTCAGGGTGGTGAACAACCAGGTAGTTGATTTTCGTTCCCATTTCTGGGACCCGCTTTCAGAATTGGGTTTATAAAGATTAAATCTAAATTAAAAAATTGGCTATCTTTGTAGGAAAACAGACACGAAAATGAGTTTAACGAAGGAAAAAGTGCTGCAGGCACTGGAGCGGGTGATACATCCCGGATCAAGAAAGAGCATTGTTGAATTGAATATGATTAAAAACCTTGTTATAGAGGGTAATGAGGTAAGGTTTGCCCTGGAATTTGATCGTCCGAACGATCCGTTTATACAGTCTATGAAAAAGGCATGTGTAAGTGCCATTGAATCGCAGCTGGGCGAAGATGTAAAGATCAGGGGCAACATCGGTACCCATGTCCCTGAGCGGAAGCAGGAGACTGCCACATTGCCCGGGGTGAAGAATATCATTGCCGTAGCTTCCGGAAAAGGCGGCGTGGGAAAATCCACGGTGGCTGTGAACCTGGCTGTGGGACTTAAAAACCTTGGATATACGGTAGGATTGCTCGATGCCGATGTATATGGTCCTTCAGTGCCAAAAATGTTTGGCCTGGAAGGTGCAAAACCATCTGGAAAAACAGAGGATGGTACAGAGTGGATCGTACCTTTAGAAAAATATGGCATAAAGCTGCTTTCAGTGGGGTTTTTTGTGAAGCCTGAAGACGCAATGGTATGGCGGGGTCCAATGGCAACAGGCGCACTTAAGCAGCTGATTGGTCAGGGTGACTGGGGTGAGCTCGATTATCTGGTGCTGGACCTGCCTCCGGGGACAGGGGATGTGCACCTGACTATTGTACAGGAGATGGCTGTGACGGGAGCGGTTATTGTCAGTACCCCCCAGGAGGTGGCGCTGGCAGATGTGGTCAAAGGGATCAGCATGTTTACCGGTGACAAAATTAATGTGCCGGTTTTGGGACTGGTGGAGAACATGGCGTGGTTTACGCCTGAGGAACTTCCTGACAATAAATATTATATCTTTGGCAAGGAGGGATGCAGGAACCTTGCTGAAGAGCTGGGAATTGAACTGATCGGGCAAATCCCAATTGTGCAGGGAATCTGCACTTCTGGGGATGAGGGAGTTCCTGTGGCGCTTGACACGGAATCTGTGATGGGAAAGGCCTTTAATGAGCTGGCCTCAAGGCTGGTCAATGCAACAGAGAAGCGGAATGTCGATATGGCTCCCACCCAGCAGGTAAGAATTACCACCCGGTAGCAGTTGCTGTCGGTCACATCCCGGTAAACCGGTCTTTTGAGAAGTATAATTAGTACAGCAAAATAAGAAGATTACGATGGAAGATATTAAAAGCAGAGTGATGGCCGCCCTCGAGAAAATACGCCCCTACCTGGTGGCCGACGGAGGGGATATTAAACTGGTCGATGTAACCGAAGATTTCATTGTAAAGGTTCAGCTTACCGGTGCATGCCATGGTTGTCCTTTCAGCATGCAGACGCTGAAGGCAGGTGTTGAAATGGCAGTAAAGAAAGATGTGCCCGAGATCATAGAGGTGGTCGAGGTGGACTGATTTATTGAACGATCCGGATTATTGCTGTTCATGTAAAATATATGACGGCAAAAGTAGTTAGTATAGTTAGAAAAACCATTGACACTTTGCCCCACTTCAGAAGATCACATACCTGGTTCCTTCTATTGTTAGTAACGGGAACGTGCATTACTTCGTGCAGCGTGGAAAAAAATACTGCTGCAACACGGAATTTTCATAATCTGACATCCCATTATAACATTTTTTTTAATGCAAGTGAGAGCTTTAAGGAGGGATTGATGAGGGCGGAGGAATCGATCGAGGATGATTTCACCTCCATCCTTCCTCTCTTCTATTACGATGATGAGGCCATTCAGCAGTCAGTCTCTCCGCAGATGAAACGGGCGATTGACAAGTGTACCAAGGTGATCACTTTTCATTCCATTAAAGCCAAACCAAAAGTAAAGAGTGGGAGGCAAACTGAAAAGGACAAAGCTTTCTATGATAAGAATGAATATAACAAATGGGTGGATGATTCGTACCTGCTCATAGGCAAGGCATATATGTACCAGGGAGAGTTTTTTATGGCGGCTGAAACTTTCAATCATGTGATCAGGAATTTTGCCGGGGAGGACTCCTATTACCTGGCACTTGCCTGGCTTGTGAGGGCATACATCATGATTGGCGCCATGGATGAGGCTGAAGGCATTGTGATCCAGTTGAATGATGCAGAGGAGTTTCCTGAAAAAGAGGTGGTGGAGCTATACACAAGTATGGCAGATTACCATATGCAACGGGAAGAATATGACCTGGCGATCCCATGGTTGAAGAAGGCCCTGGAAACCAGGCCGAAGAAGAGCAGGAGGATCAGGTACCGGTATATTCTTGCACAGTTGCAGAAAGAGGTTGGCGATGGTGAAGCATCTGTAAGGAACTACCGGAAGGTTGTAAGGATGAATCCTCCCTATGTGATGTCATTCAATGCCAAAGTAAGTATGGCTGAAGCATTTCAGTCCGGTTCTACCGGCAGTTCCGAGATCATCAAGCTGTTGAATAAAATGCTGAAGGACTCAAAAAACAGGGAATTCCGCGACCAGATCTATTACGCCCTTGGAAATATCTTTATGGAGCGGGGAGAGAGGGAGAAGGCCATCGATTATTACCATCTGTCGGCGAGCACCAGTATGCAGAATAATTATCAGAAAGGGCTTTCGAGTCTGACCCTGGCGGAGATTTATTACAACGAGCCGCGCTACAACCTGTCTGCAGCTTATTATGATACTGCTGTAACTATGTTGCAGGACGATTATCCGAACTATAAAACTTTAGCAATCCGCTCTTCAAGCCTGAACAACCTGGTGAGAAACATTGATGTATTTGAATTGCAGGACAGCGTTCAGAGGCTGGCCGGTATGACGGATAGTGAGCGTTTTGCTGTGATTGACGGGATCATTAACCAGATCAGGGAGGAGGAGCAGGAGGCACAGAGGCGTGAGCAGGAGGCACGGCAGGACCTCCAGTTTGCGAGGTCGGGACTGTATGACAACCAGCAGGGTTCCGGTGGATACAGTCAGCAGTCAGGAGGGCAATGGTATTTCTATAATCTGAATGCCAAGAGTTTTGGACAGCCGGAGTTCAGGATGAAATGGGGAGAGCGCGAACTGGAAGATAACTGGAGGAGAAGCAATAAGCAGTCGATGGCAGCCCTGCTCGAAGAGGAGGGAGAGGAAGCCCTTGCTGAACTTGCTGGCGCAGAAGGAGAGTTGATTGACAATAAATCGAGGGAATATTATCTGCGGAATATTCCTTTGTCAGATTCTTCCATGGCAATCTCACATCTTAAGCTGGAGGAGGCCCTTTACAACATGGCGATGATCTACAGGGAGGATCTTCTCGATTATGAAAAGGCAATTGAATCGCTGGAAGAGCTGATTAGCCGGTATCCTGACCATGACTACACCATGCCGTCCTACTATTACCTGCATGAACTTTACAATTCTGTTCAGCAACCTTCAAAAGCCGCATATTACAAGGAGCAGCTGAGTAGAAAATATCCGGATAGTCATATGGCGATGCTGCTGACCAATCCTGATTATATCCGTGAGCTTGAAGAGGAAGAGAACAAGGACGAAAGGTTTTATGAGGAGGTGTATGAAGATTACAAAAATGAAAGATACAGTCAGGTAATCCGTAAATCAGCTCAGGGGATGGAGAAATTTGAGGATGATAGCGATATGAAGGCCCGGTTGTCCTACTTGCGGGCCATGTCTGTCGGTGCCGTCAGTGGAAAGGAGGCGATGAAAACCGAACTGGATTCCATTGTTGCCCATTATCCTGGTACAGAGATTGCCAGTGAGGCGCAGCAGATTATTGATTATATGTATGTTGCCTTTCCTGTGATCAAGGAGGCCGATCAGATCAGGACCGCAGTGCAACTCTATTCCTATGATCCTGATACTGGTCACCGTTTTTTACTGGCATTGAAGAAATCCGAGAATCTGAACCTGGTGAATTTCAATCTTCTGAATTATAACCTTGATAATTTCAATGAATACGATCTGGAAATCGAGATTAAGAAGCCTGGAGTGGACTATAACCTCCTGGTAGTTGAAGGATTTTCCGGTTACGAAGGTGTTGCAAGATATACAGATCGTGTGCGCAGTGAGATCATTGAAATCATGGGGGAGATACCCCCGGATGCTTATGAGGTTGTCATGATCTCGGATGAGAATTATGAAAAGCTGCTCGAAGCGAAGGAAGTGAAGCCTTACCTGCTTTTCTACAAGAATAATTACATAGAATAATGGCGAAAGAGATCAACATATTGTGGACAGACGATGAGATAGAGCTTCTTAAGCCCTATATTCTTTTTCTTGAAGATAAGGGATACCGTGTTTCAACAGCCAACAACGGAGAAGAGGCGCTTGATCTTGTGCGTTCGCGAAGTTACGACCTGATCTTCCTGGATGAGAATATGCCGGGACTCAGCGGACTGCAGACCCTGGAGCGCATCAAGGACCTGGTTCCTGCTGTTCCGGTGATCATGATCACCAAGTCGGAAGAGGAGGATATCATGGATGAAGCCATCGGCAGTAAGATTGCTGATTACCTTATCAAGCCGGTGAATCCGAAGCAGATCCTTCTCACAATAAAAAAGCATCTTGATTCGCGGCGCCTGGTAACTGAGAGGACCACCTCTGCTTACCAGGTACAGTTCAGCCAGATCAGTCAGTTGATGAATACTGCAGTATCTTTCGACGATTGGACAGATATTTATAAAAAACTGGTGTTTTGGGAACAGGAGCTTGTGGGATCCGCTGAAACCGGGATGGATGAAGTGTTATCCATGCAATGGACTGAGGCGAACAAGGGCTTTGGAAAGTACATCAGGACCCATTACAAAGACTGGTTTTCCGGACAGGACAAGGACCAGCCCCTGCTTAGTCCACAGGTATTCCCCCACGCTGTTTTTCCATTGCTGAAAAAGGGAAAAGTAGCTGTGCTTGTGATCGATAACCTGAGGTATGATCAGTGGAAGCTGATTGAACAACAGATCAATGAGTTGTACAGGGTTGAGGAGGAGCGGATCTATTGCAGTATTTTGCCTACGGCGACGCAGTATGCCAGGAATGCGATGTTTGCCGGATTGATGCCTACAGAGATCAAAAGACTGCTGCCCCAGTGCTGGGTGGAAGAGGAAGAGGAGGAGGGCAAAAATCTCCATGAGACTGAGCTACTGCGTGCGCATATGCAGCGGCAGGGAGTAGACCATTCAATGCATTATGAAAAGATCAGCAATCAGAAGCAGGGGAAGAAGGTGGTAGATCACTTCAGCGATCTGCTGAATTATGATCTCAATGTGCTGGTGTATAATTTTGTAGACATGCTCAGCCACGCCCGCACCGAAATGGATGTGATCAGGGAGCTGGCTTACGACGACAGGTCATACCGGGCACTGACACAGACCTGGTTCAATAATTCATACCTGATGGATCTTATACGGCTGTTGTCTGAGCATAAGATCCAGCTGGTGATTACCACTGATCATGGTGCCATTCGTGTGCAGAATCCTGTGAAGGTGATCGGGGACAGGAAGACTTCATCGAATCTTCGTTACAAGCAGGGAAAAAGCCTGAACTATCCTTCCGGAAAGGTTTTTGATGTGAGCGATCCGGAAAAAATACATCTTCCAAAATCGAATGTCAGCTCTACCTATATTTTCGCTGTGGAGAGTGACTACCTTATTTATGCCAACAATTACAACCAGTTTGTCAACCATTACAGAAATACATTTCAGCACGGCGGCATCTCCCTTGAAGAGATGGCCATCCCGTGTGTTATTCTATCGCCCAGATAAACGTTATGATTCATATTCGCATACCAACGATCCACGACCTTGATGAAGCAGCGAAGCAGCTGGTATCATCCTTTGGCAGCCATACAAAGATCGCCTTTTCCGGTGAGATGGGTGCCGGGAAGACCACCCTTATTCAGGCTGTTTGTAAAGCGATGGGAGTAAGTGATGTTGTTAACAGTCCTACCTTTGCACTTATCAACGAATACTTCACGGAAGAGGGAACTTCTATCTTCCATTTCGATCTTTACCGGATTGATGATATTACTGAAATGTATGACCTTGGTTATGAGGACTACTTCTATGCTGATGCCTATTGTTTCATTGAATGGCCGGAGAAGGCTGCGGAATTGTTGCCGGAGGATACGTTGTTTCTTTATATCCACGTGATGGATGATGGAAGCAGGGAGGTGGTTGATTTTGTTAGTTGAAAGCTGAGGAGTTGAAAGCTGAGGAGTTGAGAGTTGAGAGTTGAGGAGTTGAGAGTTGAGCGTTTTCGGTTGATTTGACATTCAGTGCAAATTGTACTAATTTAGGTCCACCTAAAAATCACGTTTCATGAACAAGAAAGGCGGAAAACCGATTGATCTGCGAAGAGAGCATTTGCTGCCACAGGAGGAGACGCTTGAGATCGAGTCGAAACAACAGGTCATGGTTATTGGGGTTCCGAAGGAGGATCATGAGAAGGAGAGCCGCGTTCCCCTTACCCCCGAAGCAGTGGAGATCCTTTCCGGACATGGTCACCGTGTGGTGATCGAATCTGGCGCCGGTGATGCAGCGAATTACCCCGACAACCAGTATGCGGAGAGCGGGGCCTGGATCACAGAGAACCGCAGTGAGGTATTCAGGGGGGATATATTGTTAAAGATCGATTCTCCCGTTATCAGTGATATAGCGCTGATGAGGGAACGGATGATTCTAATCTCATCGTTTCAGCCCGGAACGCATAAAGACAGGTCATACATTGACAGCCTGATGAATAAGAAGGTGACGGCAGTTTCCATGGAAAAGATCCGTGATGAACATGGCTGCTATCCGCTGATCCGTAGCATGAGCGGGATTGCAGGGAATACAGCTGTATTGATTGCAGGTGAATATCTGAGCAATGTACGTGGAGGCAAAGGGGTTATGCTGGGAGGCATCACAGGGATCACCCCCACAGAGGTAGTCATCCTGGGAGCCGGAACGGCAGCTGAATTTGCGGTACGGGCGGCAATGGGACTGGGGGCGTTTGTGAAGGTGTTTGATGAATCTGTGCACAAGCTTAGAAGGTTGCAGTCTGCCGTGGGCACCAATATTCCAACCTCTATTTTTCATCCGCGGGTGATAGAAAAGGCACTCAAATCGGCCGATGTGGTAATCGGGGCAGTCAGGAACGATAATGACACCCCCTCTTTTTTTATCACCGAGGAGATGGTCAAGGGAATGAAGAAGGGATCTGTGATTGTAGATATCAGTATTGATCACGGCGGTTGTGTAGCCACCTCAGAAGCCAGGACCCAGAAGGACCCTGTCTTTACCAGGCATGGAGTGATCCATTACTGTGTGCCCAACATTCCCTCGCGCGTCGCCAGGACCGCATCCATCGCCATCAGCAATGTCTTGTCACCAATGCTCAAAAATATGGGCCGGCTGCAGAGTATTTCGCAGCACCTGAAGGAGGATGACGGATTGCGCAATGGTGTGTATATTTATAACGGACTGTTAACAAATGAAGCTTTGGGCAAACGCTTTGGGATCCCGTCCAGGGATATTGACCTGCTGATGGCTGCTTTCTGATATGATACGGACCATATTTCAATACCTCCCGTTATCCTTGCTCCTATTGCTATTGGCTTTGTCATGTGAACCGAAAGCCGAAGAGCGCTGCGGTCAGGTCATTCTGAGCTCAAAATTTGACTTTGATGACGCTTCATTGTACGGGTATAGTTTTGATCTGGGTAAATACATGCAGTTTCCTTCAGAAACAGATCCCCTGCCTGACATTATCGTGAACCAGTTCAGGCGAATAGACGGTTCTGTAGAACCTGGCTTTACCTCTCCTTCCAATACATACGGCTTTTCACTGGCCGGTACATTCGACAACCCCGAGGGCTCCCTGGCCTTTTTCAATGAGCAGCTGGGTTCAGCCGATCCTTCAGCCGCTTATACCGCCTCTACAGATACTGTGGCGCTTTACCAGGTATGGGTGCTGAAAACCTCTACGGAGCACTATGCCAAGATCCACGTGCGGAAGATCAGCGCGATCGGGGATGCGTCGGGTAAGCATATTGAGGTGCTGATAGATTATTGTTACCAGCCAGACGGAAGTCCTGATTTTCCGGAGAAATTATCTGACACTTTTTATTAACTTGGCAACCTGACACGCTAAAGCACCTTTCACAGCTATGAATTTCGTATTACTGGGTTTTATCATTTATCTTGTGCTGATCCTGCTGATCGGATTTCTAACCTTTAAAAGCAACAAGAACCACAGTGATTTTTTCGTTGCCGGCAGAAGGCTGAATCCCTGGGTAGTGGCGTTTTCCGAGCGGGCCAGCGGAGAGAGTGCATGGTTGCTGCTCGGGCTTCCGGGGGCTGCTTATGCACTGGGGTTTCTGGAATTGTGGACAGCCATGGGTTGTGTGCTGGGAATCATTTTTTATTGGTTTGTTATTGCCAGGGGGCTGCGGGATGAGTCCGAAAAGGTGGAGGCCATTACCCTGCCCACCTTTTTTGCGGCGAAGCATCCCCGGGGCGGAAGTACGATCAGGGTCCTTTCAACGCTGATCATCATCTTTTTCTTTATTTTTTACCTTTCGGCACAGATCAATGGTGCCGGAAAGATACTGCATGTCACCTTCGGGTTAAAGGAATTTCACGGGATGCTGATCGGTGCTGCCGTGATCATCTTTTATACCATGATGGGCGGTTTTTTTGCCGTGGCCTGGACCGACCTGGTCCAGGGGGTGATCATGATCGGCACCCTGGTTATTCTGCCACTTGCCGGTTTTATAGAGATGGCCGACCGTGGGATTACACTAACCGGGGAGATGGAGCATATGCAGACAGCTGACGGATTGTCGCTGTTCTCTTTTACCGGGGGAAAGACCGGATGGGCAGCAGCGGCACTGATTATCAGCGGGCTGAGCTGGGCATTCGGCTATATGGGGCAGCCGCACCTGCTCACGCGGTTTATGTCTATCAAATCGTCCGAAAAAATGAAGGTGTCCAGGCGCATTGCCATCTCATGGGCCATCCCGGCGTTTACCGGTGCCATGCTGATTGGTATCGTGGGTGTTGCCCTTTACGGACAGGGCTATTTCGAAGATATTGAACAGATTATGCCGCACATGGCTACCACGTTGTTGCCGGCATGGCTGGCAGGGATTCTCATCAGCGGATCCATTGCTGCGATGATGTCCACGGCTGATAGTCAGCTGCTGGTAATCAGCTCCTCCGTGATTGAGGATTTTTATCACCAGACCCTGGGGAAGGAGGTTACCGACAGGTTCATGCTCCGGGCCAGCAGGACCATCACGGTGGTTATAGGAGCAGTGGGACTGATTATTGCGATCACCTCTGATAAGCTCATCTTTGCGATGGTATCGTATGCGTGGGCCGGACT
>JAGYMF010000065.1 GCA_018400695.1 Bacteroidales bacterium
GCCTCACAGTCCATCCCCGTGATCACTGTTTATGAAGGGATTGGGTTTGCCAGTTCGGCAGTGGACCTCGCGCTACTGGGCCATTATCCGTTAAACAGCGTTGTTTTCGAGCAAGGCGAAAATTTCGGAAAAACGACATATACTGTCGTTGAAGATCCTATCGAAACACTGGAATTCGAAAGTAACAGGAACCTCAGGCTGAATGCCGGATTGCGCCTGAAGCTGGGTATTCTGACGCTGCATTACGATTTTACCCGGACGCTCTACTCAACCCATACCGCCGGATTTGGGATTTCATTCAGGTAATAAATGATCAGAATCCGGACAGATCCATCAGCACGGTCGGCAACAGCAGGAGCCATCCAGTGAGGATCAGGATCACCATGAAGGGAACAATCCACTTCACCCATTTCTCATAAGGAATGCGTGCGATACCCAGTACGCCGATCAGCACCGCGGATGTCGGTGTGATCATGTTGGTAAATCCGTCTCCAAACTGGAACGCCATCACTGTGGCCTGCCTGGAGATTCCGATGAGGTCAGAAAACTGTGACATGATCGGCATGGTCAGCGCTGCCTTGGCAGAGCCGCTGGGGATAACGATGTTGATGGCTGTCTGGATGACATACATCACAGAGACAGAGGCTACCCGGCCAAATTCCTGCATAGAATCCGCCATGTAATAGAGCAGGGAGTCGATCACCTTTCCATCTTCCAGGATGACCAATATACCACCTGCCAGTCCCACAACGAACGCGGCAGTGAGGATGTCCTTCATCCCGGCAGAAAACTGTTTAACGATCTCGTTGGCACTGCTGTTCATGGCGATCCCGGAGATGATCCCAAGCACGAGGAAAAGCGTGGCGATCTCCTTGACATACCAGCTGAAGCCCATCACACCAACGATCAGAAAAACAATCGTGAACATCAGCAACGTGAGGATATAGAAATGGATTGATCGGCGCAGGGAGAAGAACCCGGTGATGGCAAACAAGAGGGTGATTACTGGAAGGAAATAACCGGCATATGCACTGTTTCCCACGTGCATCGTAATGCGGGGATTGAGCACGGAGAAGAGAACCATCACACCCAAAAGCAGCCCGTAGGTTATCCATGCAGAAACCGGTGTGTAATAATTCATTGACTTGATGTTCACGACATCCCGTTCCCTCCAGTAATGGTCCTCTTCGTATACCGGCGAGCTTTCAGGATTTTTTCTGAGCTTCGCTGCATACCGGAGGATCCATGCGATACCAATCATGTTGATAACGATCCAGCAGAAAAAACGGTATTCGATACCGGAAAAGAGCGGCAGACTGGAGAGACCCTGCGCGATGCCAATGGTGAAGGGATTAAGCAACGCACCGGCGAAACCGAGTCCTGCAGCAACAAAACAGAGGCTGACCCCAACGATGGAGTCATAGCCCATAGAGATCGCCAGAGGGATGAAAATAATGGTGAAGGCAATGGTCTCCTCGCTCATGCCAAAGGTGGCGCCAAAAACACTGAATACAAGCATGATGAGGGTGATCACGATGTTGTCCACCCCGAGGAAACGAAAAAATTTCCACCGCTCCATCTTTCTGACCTGCACCAGGAAGGTCTGTATCCCCACATCAATGGCCCGGCTTTCGTTCATGATCCAGAATGCACCGCCGATAATAATGATGAATACGATGATGTCGGCCTTATCAACGAAACCGTCGAAGATGGAAGAGAAGACCTGCCAGGTCTGCGGATTGTTCTCCACGAAACGGAAGGATCCTTCAACGATCACTTCGCGCTCCTGGTCATTCACGGTGATGACCTCCCGTTCAAACGCTCCGCCCGGAACCACCCAGGTAAGCACAGCGGCTGCGATGATAAAACCGAAAACGATAACAAACGTGTGAGGTACTTTATTTCCTTTTAACATATCCATGTTTATTTTGAACCGTAAATATAGAAAAATGACAGAGAGGCCCGATGGAATAATTATATTTGTAGAGTAGCCTGGAAAAGAAGCATATTTTGAAACGCATAAAAACAGATGAACAGGAGCAAAGGTACAGGGACTTCCTGGAGCTTTGCCGGAAAGAATACGACAGCAAGGGACAGGTACTGATCGTCAGGTCACTGGAGTTTTTGGATCAGCAGCTGGCCCATTTTCAAATCACGGAACAGGGGCGGTTGCATGATTATGCGCTTGAGCTGGCGGAAATGGTGATCCGCGAGCTGGGTATTGATCCGCTGGGTGTTTCGGCAGCGCTGTTGTTGCCCCTTGCTGAAAAGAATGAAAAGGTCGTACCGTTGCTCTCTGATCAACTGGGGGACAGGCCAGGGATTCTGCTCAAAGAGTACTTGAAGATCAGCAGCCTGGATACATTTTCCTCGGGGAACCAGTCGGAGAACATGCGGAACCTGATCCTTTCGATGTCGACCGATTTCAGGGTGATCCTCATCAAGATCGCCGAGCGTTTGTTTCAGATGAGAAAATCGGGATCCAGGTTTAGCAAGCATAACATCTCCGCGGCTATCGAGGCCAGGTCGATCTATTCACCGCTTGCCCACCGGCTGGGATTGTATACGATGATGTCGGAGATGGACGACCGGGCCATGAGTATCCTGGAAAAGGATGTCTACAAAACCATTGCCCGCAAACTACAGACCACCAAAGATAAGCGTGAAAAATTCATCGGGGAATTTATTGCACCGTTGCAGAAGAAGCTTGAAGGTGAAAAGTTGCGTTGTGAGATCCTTGGTCGCCCGAAATCCATCTCTTCGATATGGAGAAAGATGCAAAAGCAGCACGTGGAGTTTGAGGAGGTGTATGACAAGTTTGCCATACGCATTATCATCGACAGTAAACCCATACGGGAGAAGAGCGACTGCTGGAGGGCCTATTCCGTGGTGACCGATATCTACCAGCCCAATCCTGAACGCCTGCGTGACTGGATCTCTATTCCGAAATCAAACGGGTATGAGTCCCTGCATACCACCGTCGTAATCCCTGGCGGCGAATGGGTGGAGGTGCAGATCAGGACCCGGCGGATGAATGAAATCGCAGAGAAGGGGCTGGCAGCCCACTGGAAGTATAAGGGAATCAAAGGGCAGGCAGGGATTGATGAGTGGCTCGGAAAGGTGCGTGAAGCTCTGGAACAGTCAGGCCCGGAAGCGTCGGTGAACCTGATTGACGATCTGAAGCTGAGTCAGTTTAGCAAGGAGATTTTTGTTTTCACCCCCAATGGTGACCTGAAGAAATTCCCTGAAGGTGCTACTGTGCTCGATTTTGCCTATGATATCCATACCGACATAGGGTCCTCCTGCACCGGGGCACGCATCAACGGGAAGAATGTTCCGATCAGGCACAAGCTGCACAACGGAGACAAAGTAGAAATTATTCGTTCTAAAAGTCAGTCAGCCAAGATGGACTGGCTGAATTTTGTAGCCACTTCCAAGGCGAAGACCAAGATCAAACAGGCCCTGAAGGAGGAGAAGATGAAGGAGGCCGAACATGGCCGGGAGATTCTGAAAAGGCGGTTCAGGAACTGGAAGATCGAATACAACGACAGCAATGTCCGGAAGGTGATTCAGCATTTCAGGTACAACGACTCGATAGACCTCCACTTTGACATTGCAACGGAGAAGATCGATCTGTTAAGTATCAAAGAAATTTTTGCTGATAAAGAGGAGCCTGCCGATCATAAAGCCATTCCCATTGAGGAGAAGCAGGTGGACAAGATGTTGAAGAGTGCCATCCGTGAGTCGGACGATATCCTGGTGATCGATGACAAGATTGCCAATATCGATTATAAACTTGCAAAATGCTGTCAGCCGATCCACGGTGACCAGGTGTTCGGTTTTGTGACGCGTACGGCAGGGATCTCCATCCACCGGCTGAACTGTCCAAACGCCCACCAGCTGCTCACCCGGTATGGGTATCGGGTAGTGAAGGCGCAGTGGACAAAAGCCCCCGACGATACCCGCTTTGCTGTCTCCATCCTGATCACAGGTCAGGACGACATCGGGATTGTCAGCAACATCTCCGATGTGATCTCAAAGGACCTGCAGGTGAACATGCGCTCGATCTCTATTGATTCCAAAGACGGCATGTTTGAAGGCAAGATCACCCTTTTTGTGAAAGACACACAACACCTTGAAGCCCTCATCCGCAAACTGAAAAAAGTAAAAGGCATCCTCAACATCCGCCGCACCGACTAACCCCACTCAACTCTCAACTCCTCAACTCTCAACTCCTCAACTCTCAACTCCTCAACTCTCAACCCCACTCAACTCTCAACTTTCACCTAATATCTCGGGTCCACCTCCAAAGGCATCTTCTCCATCTTTTCAACGGTCATGCCGGGAAATCCCATCTCCTCAGTAATCTCTCCCAGCAGCAGGTAGATTCCGGCGCCCTTGTACGGCCATCTTTTTAGCGATCCCGGGAAATTGACCACGTCGAAGAACTCGCCGTGCACATCGATAAATGTTCCGAACTGCATCCACTCCCGCTTTACCGTCCGCACGTTCTTCGTTGTCACCAGCCGTCCCAGCATCCGCACCCTCTTTCCCACATGCTGCAGCATTTCACCGGCCATCACCTCCCCGCGAAACCTGGTTTTCAGCATACCGAACATGGACATGCTGACAGGAAAGCCCAGCAGCTCAATCTCATCATACGCATCTTCGATCTCCGACTGCTCAAGTGCCGGCAGTTCAAAGTGCCGCTTCTGAACCGGAAAGATACTCCCGGTTGTTGCATGGCGCTTCAGATGTCCGGAGGTAACCTGTGCATCCCACAACAGCGCCTTTTTGCGTTTTTTCGTAAAACGAAGCGCATCAATGCGGATCAGGATCACCAGCTGCTCATGGCCAATAGGCACGCGGTTCAGGAAATCTGCAAGGTCTGCATACGGACCGTTCTTCATCCGTTCAGCAATGATCCGTTTCGCCAGCGCATGCTCAAGCCCCTGCAGGTGCACCAGCCCAAGGTAAATATCGCTGCCGTTAATATTGGTATGCAGATCGCTCCTGTTCACGCACGGAAGGTGAATGGTACCGCCCTGTCGCTGCGCCTCATTCACATACACCCATGTCCGGTAATAGCCGCCAAAATTATTGATCACAGCCACCTGGAACTCGAGCGGAAAATAGCTTTTCAGGTACAGCGACTGGAAGCTTTCCACTGCGAAGGAGGCTGAATGCGCTTTTGAAAAGGAGTAGCCGGCGAAGGAGCTGATCTGCCGCCATACCTCCCGGGTAAGGTCGTCCGGATACCCTTTCTCTTTGCAGTTGCTGAAAAACCTGTTGGCGATCCGCTCGAACTCCCTGGCCGACCGGTACTTTCCGCTCATCGCCCGCCGAAGCACATCTGCATCTGCGAGGTCAAGCCCTGCAAAATGGTGACACACCTTGATCACATCCTCCTGGTACACCATCACCCCGAATGTCTCTGACAGCTGCTGTTCCATGACAGGGTGGAGGTACTTGAAACCGTCCGGGTGATGGAACCGGTGGATATACTCGCGCATCATTCCCGATTTCGCGACGCCGGGACGGATGATGGAGCTGGCTGCCACCAGCGTCCTGTAGCTGTCGCACTGCAGTTTCTTCAGTAATCCGCGCATCGCCGGGCTTTCAATATAAAAGCACCCGTTCGTCTCCCCTTTACGCAGCTGCCCCAGCACCTTTTCATCCTTCTTAAACTGCGCCACCCTGTGAACATCCACATCGATGTCCCGGTTTTGCCTGATGAGCTCTGCCGCCTCTTTGATATGACCGATGCCGCGCTGACTCAGGATATCCAGTTTTTCATACCCGATGCTCTCTGCTACATACATATCGAACTGGGTCGTTGGCAGCCCCTTGGGGGGCATGTCCAGTGCCGTATAACAGGTGATGGGCTCCTCCGATACGATCACCCCGCCGGCATGGATGCTCCGCAGGTTCGGGAAATCCACCAGCTGGTTACCGATGCGGTAGATGTTGGAAATGATATCGTTGTTGTTCATGATATCGTCCGGGTGCTTCACCAGCAGGTCGATCTCCTCCTTCGGCAGACCGGAAACCTTTCCCAGTTCGCGGAAGATCGAACGGTCGCGGAAGGTGGATATCGTGCCGATCAGCGCTGTATGCCTCCTGCCGTAACGCTTGAAGATGTAGTCCAGCACCTCATCCCGCTCCTTCCATGAAAAATCGATATCGAAATCCGGCGGACTGGAACGTTTGGGGTTGATGAACCGCTCGAAATAGAGGTCCAGGTCGATGGGATCCACATCGGTGATGCGCAGGCAGTAGGCCACGATGGAGTTGGCCCCGCTGCCACGTCCCACGTGATAAAAACCGCGTGAAAGGGAATAGCGGATCACATCCCATGTGATCAGGAAATAGGAAGAGAAGCCCAGCCGGTCAATCACCTGGAGCTCATGGCGGATTCTCCGCAGTGCTTCAGCATTTCCCTTTCCGTAACGGTATATCATCCCCTCCATAGCGAGCTTCTCCAGCAGTATCCGGTCGTCTGAACGCGATCCGGTATAGGTCCGCCTGTTTTTTACCGTCGCGAAATCGAAACCGATCCCGCAGTCAGCCACCAGCTGCCGGGTGTTCCGGATGATCTGCGGAAAATCCTCATAGGCGCACTGCAGCAGGTCGGGGGAGAGCAATGTGGCGTCCTTGCCGGCCGACATCTGCGGCTGCAGCTTCCCCAAAACGATGTTGTGATCGATGGCCCGCAGGTGAAGGTGCAGTTCATAATTGTCCCTGTGCCGCATCACCACCGGGTGAAAGATCACCAGGCGGGAGTGGTCGTCCCGCCACGCAGAGGAGAGGATCCTGTTCAGATCAGCCGGCTTTACACCAATCAGCTCATTGGCACGCATGCGGCGCTTCGGAACATGATCGAAACTGTATATAAACCACACATCAGATGCAGCAGGAGCGGTGGCAGGGAAGGGGAGTCCCGTTTCATTATGGTAGGATAAAAATTCATTCAGCTCCCTGAACCCGTCATTGTTCCTTGCGATCCCGGTATAGAGGAGGGTATCGCCATGCCTGAATTCGATCCCGGCAATGGGGTGAATACCCCTCTTCCTGCAGCACCGCACAAAATCGGCCATCCCGGTAGAATTGTTGATATCGGTCAGCGCCAGCGCTTCAATCCCCAGCTTTGCCGCCTCATCCACCAGTGTCTCCACGGCCATCGTACCGTATCGCAGGCTATAATATGTATGGCAGTTAAGGAACATCTCTGTTATTGATACATTATCTCCAATATCCCCATCGCCTGTTCTTCAGGTTATCGACCTGCTGCCGTTGCACCTCCGCCTCCTCCTTTCCTTTCTGCCGTTCAGCCTCCACTTTCTCCTCAAGTTCGCGCAGCTGTATCCCGCTCGCCCTTCGTACAGAACCCTGTCCGAACCGTTTGCGCAGCGAGTCCATGGCCAGGTAGAGCCGCACCATCTCCGAAGTATCCTCGAACAGGTCCAGCTGCTGCACCCCCCTGATCAGTCCGGAAAATCTGACGCCGATCAGCCGTATACGCATGCGCCGCTGGTAAATGCGTTCAAAGAGCTGTTTTGCCAGGGGGATCAGCACATGATCGAACGAGGTATAAGCGGTACGTTGCTGAAGCGTATGCGTATCGAAATTGGAATAGCGTATTTTCACCACAATACAGGAGGTAAGTTTCTCCTCTTTCCGCAGCTGAAAAGTCAGCTTCTCCACCATCGATACCAACAGGTCTTTCAGTCCGTTCACATCCATGGTATCCTTGTCGAAGGTCCGCTCCGTACCGATGGATTTCCGCTCAGAATAGTTCATCACCGGGGTGGGGTCGATGCCGTTGGCCTTTTTCCAGATGACGGTGCCGTTCTTCCCCAGCAATTGCCCGATCATCTCCTCCGGTATCATGCGCAGGGTGCCTATATTGGAGACACCCATGGAACGGAGCAGGTGATAGGTCTTGTTACCGATCATCGGGATCTTCCTGATGGAGAGGGGAGAGAGGAAATCAGTAACAGCGGGAAACGGGATTTCGATCCCCTTATTGGGTTTTGCCTCTCCCGTAGCGATCTTTGAGACGGTCTTGTTTACCGAAAGCCCGAACGATATGGGCAATCCCGTCTCCCTGATGATCCTCTCTCTCAGTTCACTGCTCCACTGCAGGCATCCAAAGAAACGGTCCATTCCCGTAATATCCAGGTAATGCTCGTCAATGGACGCCTTTTCATATACAGGCGCTTTCTCAGCAATGATCGCTGTGACCATCCGCGAATATTTGCTGTAGCTGTCCATGTCGCCCCGCACAACAATCGCTTCGCTGCACAATACACGCGCCAGCTTCATGGGCATGGCCGAATGCACACCATACCGGCGCGCTTCATAACTGCAGCTGGACACCACCCCACGGTCGGACGCTCCGCCGATGATCACAGGTTTCCCCTGCAGCTTGCTGTTCTGCAACCGTTCCACCGATACAAAAAATGTATCCAGATCCATATGTACAATGCTTCGCTCCATACTATTTGCCTCTCCCGGCCACTCTTTTCACCCGTATTATTTTGTTTTTTGAAAAACGTTTTTTACTTTTGATTAGTTTTTAATCATATTACTGATTACAATATAATCATATTTTAAACCATCGTCAATTGTTTTTAAAAAAAAACGCCATGTATTTTCATTCGAACATTAAGTTGCTGAGAAAGCGCAAACACAAGACGCAGGATGACCTTGCGGTTATGCTCAACATGAAGCGATCGACGCTGAGCGGATACGAGAACCGGGTAGCAGAGCCGGGTATAGAGGTGCTGCTGGAGTTTTCAAAATATTTTAACATGGCGGTGGACACCCTTTTGAAGACAGATCTCAGTCAGTTATCAGAACAGCAGTTGTACCAGCTGGAGAACGGGGACGATGTATTCCTGAAGGGAGGCAACCTGCGGATCCTTGCTTCGACAATTGACAGTTCCAATGAAGAAAACATCGAGCTGGTCAGTGAAAAGGCCCGGGCGGGATATACCAACGGTTTTTCCGATCCGGAATATATCAGCGAGCTCCCTGTGTTCAGGCTGCCGTTCCTTTCACTCCATAAAAAATACAGGACATTCCAGCTGAACGGTGACTCCATGCTGCCGATACCTGATAAAGCCTATGTTACGGGTGAGTATATGGTTGACTGGAATGACCTGGTGACAGGTGAGGCCTGTGTGATCCTTACCGTCAATGACGGCATTGTGTTCAAGATAATTGAAAACAGGATCGGGGAGGAGGGGAAGCTTACACTCTATTCACTGAATCCGCTTTATGAGCCCTTCGATATCAGGATGACAGACATCCGGGAGATTTGGAAATTCGTCCACTTCATCAGCCAGGAACTTCCCGAACCGCTGATTCCGGAAAATGAACTGGTGAGAACTGTGGCCGGACTGAAACAGGAGATGCAGATAATTAAGCGA
>JAGYMF010000066.1 GCA_018400695.1 Bacteroidales bacterium
GGAAAAATTGCCTTTTGTCAGGATTACCTCTTTGGAAGCCACCTATCTGGTCTGGCTTCATTTTGGTGCGTTGGGGATCGATGATGAGGCACTGATGAAGTTCATGGTGCAGGAGGCAAAGATTGGCCTGAATGATGGTCCGCGGTTTGGTCCCGGTGGGGAACAGTACCTGCGGATGAATATTGCTGCTCCCAGAGCGATCGTCAGAAAAGCCCTTGAACAGATGACAGCAGCCATGGAGAGGTGTTTTCCAGAAAAATTCTAAATTTACAGAGTCCTTTCCTGATGATAAGAAAAAATTCCATATTGATCCCTGTCATGATCTTCACAGCGGTTATGTTGTTAATGATGGTCCTGATGGTCTTTTTCAGGGAGTCAGAGATCAAGCTGCTCTACCTGCTTATTGGCGCCATTGTGGTTTTGCTGGCAGGAGCGGTATTTGTTGTTTTCGGCGTGGTCTCTCCAGTCATTGATCTGAAGCAAAAGCTGAACGCCCTTTCGCAGGCAGCGCCGCTTCCTGAAGAGCCTTCAGTGAATTTACGGGAATTCAGGGAGATGGATGCAGCTATAATGCTCCACTTACAGCGATTGAAGGAGATTGTCGCTGTCGTCAATAATCTTTCGGAAGGAGATATCCAGGACGACATTGACGCCCTCGGAGAACACGACGAACTGGGTCATGCGTTGGTAAAGCTGAAGAAGAGCATTATCCGTTCCAACCAGGAGGCGTTGATTCGGCAGAAGCATGATGAGCAGCAAAACTGGGCCTCACGCGGCCTGGCAAAATTCGGGGAGTTGATGAGGGACCTCGAACAAGGGGTGGCGGAATTTTCCGGGCACTTTATCCGTGAGCTGACACAATATGTTGACATGGAGGTGGGGGGACTGTTTTTCCTTCAATACGACCACAATCATGAACCCGTCCTGGAACTTATGGGGGCATATGCCTTCGATCGTCAGAAAAAAGCGGATATGACCTTTCGGCCAGGTGAGGGGCTGGTCGGCCGTTGTGCCCTGGAAAAAGCAAGCATCATTGTTACGGATGTACCGGACGATTATATTCGCATTCGCTCAGGCATGGGCGAAGATAAGCCCTCTACCATTATTCTTGTTCCGGTGATGTTCGACGGACAGGTACTCGGAGTGATTGAGCTGGCCAGCTTTAGCATGGTTGAACAGTATAAGATCGCTTTTCTCGAAGCCCTGGGCAGCTCCCTGGCCTCCATTATCTCAAAATCGGGAACGACAGGCACCTGAATATGCGTAAACGGCTGGTGAAAAAACAAAATTACCTAAGAACAACTAACCTCCCGGTCTGTCAAGCGGTTGGGAGATATCTTTTTGCAAAGCAGGATCTGTTACAGGTCCTGTTTTTTTATTCCCCGTTCTGATCTTCCCCCAGGTCATGATGATCACACCGGCGATGGTAATGATCCCCCCGGTAACCTGCAGGTACGTGGGTGCAATGGCAAGGTAAACCATGGAGCCGATCAGCACAAACATACCGCGGGTTGACTGGATGATCATGGCCCTGGAAGCTTCGATATATTTCAGGGCTGAATATTGAGAAAGTCCTGTGAGAAAGGGGCCCAGGAATGATCCGGCCATGGTATTGAAGATCGCACTGCCGGGAACTGCAAGACTCTCCTGACGGATAAGTACCCCTGCTACGGCAAATACCAGGATAAATACAACCCTGTTGATGGTGAGGATGCTAGGGTGGAGTTTTTTGATATTTTTTTTCGCAAAGATGATGCTGATGGAGAGGAAGAGTGAGGAGAGGATGATCCATCCGCTTCCATTGCCGAAGAATTGCGCAAGCGTCATGTTGCGTGTATAGGTGATCATCACCACCCCACCGATCGTCAGCAGAATACCGATGGCCTCAATGGTATTGAACCGTTCACCCAGGAACCGGATGCCCAGCAGTGTAACAAAGATGGGCGTGGCATTGGAAAGGAACGAGACGATGGTGGGATTATCGGCCATCTGTATGGCAAGGAAGAGAGAGACAGAGGCCAGGAGCTCAAGGATCCCGATGATCACCAGGTTTATTTTCGACCTTCGTTCCAGTTGGGGGATCTTCCTGACCAGCCCGGTGGTGAACATGTAGATCCCGTTCCAGATCAGGGCAAAAACAAACCAATAGAACTGGAACTGAAAAAAGGTGATTTCAAGCAGTGCAGCCTTGGAAAAGACATATACATTGGCCATGCCCAGGGTGGCCAGGAAGGCGAGCCCTGTACCCTTGATTGCAGGATTGAGGTTGAACAAATATTTTTTCATAAAAAAACCGGGTTTTTGCCCGGTCTTTAAACATTGGTGCAGAGACTTTGTTCACCTGCCTGCTTTAAAGCCTTTTCCGGATTTTCTCAGTCTCCTTTTCGAATCCCGGTTTTTCAAGCAGTGCGAACATATTCTTTTTGTACGCCTCCACGCCGGGCTGGTTGAAGGGGTTGACCCCGAGCATGTATCCGCTGATACCGCAGGCCAGTTCAAAGAAGTACATCAGCTGTCCCACATTGTACGCATCAAGCCTGGGAATTTCAATCCGCATGTTTGGCACCTCTCCGTCGATATGGGCGAGGGCCGTTCCCAGCTCCGCCATCTTGTTCACCTCATCGATCTTTTTTCCGGCGAGGTAATTCAATCCGTCGAGGTTTTTATCGTCTGAAGGAATTTTTACCGTATGGTCGTTTTCTTTGATGGAGATGACGGTTTCGAACAGGATACGTTCACCCTCCTGGATATACTGACCCATGGAATGAAGGTCGGACGAGTTATCCACCGCCGCCGGGAAGATCCCCTTACCATCCTTCCCCTCGCTCTCGCCGTACAGCTGCTTCCACCATTCAGCCACATAATGGAGCTTGACCTGGTAGTTCACCAGGATCTCAATTTTCTTTCCTTTCCTGTACAGTGCATTCCGGGTGGCAGCGTAAAGTGCTGCAGGATTGGTGTTCAGATCGGCATTGTTGAGGCACGCTTTTTCCATGTCTGCACCTCCCTGCACGAGCTGACGGATGTTGAAGCCTGAAACAGCCAGGGGAACCAGTCCTACCGGGGTGAGGACGGAGAACCTGCCGCCGACATCGTCGGGGATCACATAGGTTTCGTACCCCTCTTGTTCAGCCAGTTTCCTTAATGCTCCTTTTGTGGCATCGGTGATGGCTACGATCCTGGAGACCGCCTCTTCTGACCCCACTTTTTTCTCCAGGTGCTCTTTCAGTATCCTGAAGGCAATGGCCGGTTCGGTGGTGGTGCCGGATTTGGAGATCACAACGATGGCGTAGTTGTATTGGTCGAGCATGGCCGTAAGCTCCTGCATATAATCTTCGCTGATGTGGTGTCCGGCAAAGATCATCATCGGGTTTTTTCGCTCTTTTTTGAGCATTTCGAAACTGTCCGACAGTGCATCGTTTACCGCTTTGGCCCCGAGGTAAGAGCCGCCGATACCGATAACTATGACAATATCCGACCTGTCTCTCAGCCGTTCAGCCGTCTTTTCCACCGCCGTTAACTCCGCTTCTGTAATGGACGACGGAAGCCTGAGCCACCCCAGGAAATCATTGCCTTCACCACTTCCTTTTTTCAGCATCTCGAGATTGGCGCTGACCTCTTCCTGCAGACCCATGATCTCAGGCCGGGTGACGCACCCGTAGACGTTCTTTATGTCCAGTTTGATGTTTGACATATAAATAAAAATTTGTAAATAATTGAAAATTAGAACCATAACAGGGGATGCCTGAATGGAGGCGTAAAGTTAGAAAACTTTTTTTATGATGATACGTTGCGGCGTGATCTTTAACGATTCTTTAGCCTGACTGCCGGTGTCCGGTGATTCAATAATGTTGTTCGACTTAATAGTGTTGTTCGACGAAGGTTTGTTCCGTGATCGGGGGCCTTACATAGCCCTCTTTGTTGATCGGTGGAAGATCGATGGCCTTGTGGCGGATCTCCTTGTAGGGAATCATTGAAAGGAGGTGGGCAATGCAGTTAAGGCGTGCCCTTCTTTTGTCGTCAGCTCCTACGACATACCAAGGCGAGATCTTTGTATCGGTGTAGGCAAACATTTCATCTTTGGCACGGGAATATTCCACCCACCGGCTTCTGGATTCCAGGTCCATCGGGCTGAATTTCCAGCGTTTAAGCGGATCATTGATTCTTTCACGGAAGCGCTTGTCCTGCTCCTCATCGCTCACGGAGAACCAGTATTTTATCAGGATGATTCCCGATTGGATCAGCATCTCTTCGAATCGTGGGCAGCTCCTGAGGAATTCCCAGTATTCGTCGTCAGTACAGAAACCCATGACCCGTTCCACCCCTGCCCGGTTGTACCAGCTCCGGTCGAACAGCACCATCTCCCCGGCTGCCGGCAGGTGGGCTGCATACCGCTGAAAATACCACTGCGTCTTCTCCCGTTCGGTAGGCACCCCCAGGGCAACGACCCTGCAGATCCGTGGGTTCAGTCGCTGGGTGATCCGTTTGATAACGCCACCTTTTCCGGCTGCATCCCTTCCTTCAAATACCACGACCACCCTGAGCCCCTCCTTTTTGATCCATTCGTGCATCTTTACCAGTTCAAGCTGCAGCTTCTCAAGTTCGTTGAAATAGAATTTTTTTTTCAGACGGCCGGATTTGTTTTCCGGTACCTGTTTTTTCTTGTTTTCGCTGTTTTTGGACATGCCAGGTTTTGTTTTTTTACAATTTACGAAAAAATGTTGATTCCTTGTTTTCGCTTTAACCCGGCTGAACGGAGAGGGAGATGCCGGGGAAGATGGCATGGCAGGTTCTTAAGTTGGGGTTCTCCTGTAATTGTAGTAAATTTCCTGTCAGATCGGATCTGCAGATAGTGCGCTCCGGGATGTGAGGCAGCAGGACGACATGGTTGGCTGATCCAATCCAACTATCATATAGAATAATCTGGCAAAATATTAAATGTAATCTTTAAAGGTATATCAGATGAAAGCAGTTTATATCAATGCATATGGCGGTCCGGAGGAGCTGGTATATGGCGAATTACCGGATCCGGTACCTGGAGTGCGGGAAGTCCTTGTTAAGGTGGTTGCAGCATCGGTGAATCCGGTCGACTGGAAGGTGCGAGAGGGAAGACTGAAGTTTTTATCAGGAAAGAATTTCCCGATGGTGATGGGAACAGAGGTTTCCGGAACCGTTGTTGCGATGGGCGATAAGGTGGAGGGGTTTACGCCGGGTGACCGGGTTTACGCCGGGTTGAGTCACCGGGGAGGGGGTTATGCTGAACTTGTTGCGGTTGACTACCGGAAGGTGGTTAGGATTCCGGATGAGCTGCCGTTTATTGAGGCCTCTACACTGGCCATTGCCGGCGTTACCCCCATGCAGGCCTTCACATTGCACTACCCGGTGAAGCCGGGCGATGAAGTGCTGGTGAATGGTGGTTCCGGTGGTGTTGGGACGTATGCTGTGCAGATTGCGAAGGTGCTGGGCGCCAGGGTGACGGCTGTTTGCAGTACACGAAATGCAATGTTGGTAAAGCGTCTTGGTGCCGATGAAGTGATCGATTACGAAAGGGAAGATTTTCGTAAGCGGGAGGCGGCTTTTGATGTGGTCCTTGATGCAGCTTCCAATGCGTTCTTTCCGGAGACAAAGCGATGCCTGAAAAACGGGGGTATGCTGATAAAGCTGAACCTTTCCGCTGGCTCACTGCTCCTAAGCCTCTGGTCCCGGTTTTTTTCTCCGAAGAAGCTGAAGATGATCCTGGTGAAAAACCGTTCAGAAGATGTTCGCTGGTTGATAGACCAGATCACTTCGGGAAAGGTACAGGTAGTGATGGACATGACCTATCCGCTGGAAGATGCACGGCTCGCGCATGAATACAGTCAGACCGGCAGGGTTCGTGGCAAGGTGGTTCTTGAAGTATAAAGTACTATTTTGTTCCAAAAATCCTGTCCCCGGCGTCACCCAGTCCAGGAACAATGTATCCCTGTTCATTGAGTTTTTCATCCAGTGCTGAGAGGTAGATGTCAACATCCGGATGCTCTTCCTCAATCTTTCTGACCCCTTCCGGGGCGCCTACAATACATACCAGCCGAATCTGCGTGGCCCCCTCTCTCTTCAGGTAGTTGATGGTTGCTGAGGCACTTCCGCCCGTGGCAAGCATCGGGTCCAGTATCATGACGGCAGCATCTTTTACGCAGGGTGGCAGTTTGGCATAGTACTCATTGGGCTCAAGGGTTTCATGGTCGCGGTACATTCCCACATGACCGACCTTTGCAGTGGGGATCAGGTTGGTAATTCCGTCCACCATTCCCAGTCCTGCACGCAGAATAGGAACCAGGACAATGTTCATGGCCAGTTCGTGGGTGGTGCATTTTTTTATGGGTGTTTCGATCTGCACCTGTTTCAGAGGGAGGTCGCGGCTGATCTCAAACGCCATCAGCCCGGCAATCTCATTCAGCGCTTCCCTGAAATCTTTGGTACCGGTCTCTTTTTTTCTTAACTGGGTAAGTTTGTGGATAATAAGGGGGTGTTCCAGAAGGTGTAACATAGCTGTGGGTTTATTTTTTAAATATAATCAAAGAAAACTATTCTTTATTAACGGTGTATGATTTATCTTGAAGACATCAAAGGAACAGGCCTTAAACCAAAAATTATCGGTTATGTTAAAAACCATTTTTACGCTGATTTTGTTGATGCCCGTGGTGGTTATTCCTGCACAGGAGGGCTGTATTTCCCCTGATATCCCCGACGATTTTGAACTGCTTTTTAACGGGGAGGACTTTACGCACTGGATCGTTCCCGAGGGTGACAATGGCCACTGGAGGGTGGTGGACGGAGTCATCGATTATGATGCTGAAAGCGAGGCAGCGCAGAAGGATTTGTGGACAGAGCGGGAATTTGAAGATTTTATTCTGTATCTCGACTGGCGGATAAAGGCTACACCATTCCTGAATATGGGGGTGCCGATCGTGCTGCCCGACGGATCCCATAAACTTGATGAAAACGGTGAGGAGATCAGGATTGCTATGCCCGATTCTGATTCCGGGATCTACCTCAGGGGAAGCAGCAAGTCGCAGGTGAATATCTGGTGCTGGCCTGTGGGTTCGGGAGAAGTGTATGGCTACAGGATGGATCGCAGCATGCCTGACAGGGTTAGGCGGGGTGTAACACCTGTCATGCATGCTGACAGGAATATTGGGGAGTGGAATACCTTCAGGATCGAATTGAAGGGGGATCACCTGACGGTCGATCTGAATGGGCAGCGTGTGATCGATCATGTCCAGCTGCCGGGATTGCCCGGAAAGGGGCGTTTGGCATTGCAGCATCACGGAGCCAGGCATGATGGGGAGTGGACGGCCCCTCCGTCGTTGGTACAGTTCAGAAATATATATGTTAAGGAGTTATGATTTAAATGTTAGGCATTCCGCGAATAATTCTTAATTTTACGGTCTGAAACAGCCCATGGATTCAAATTCAAATCATAAAGCAATTGTATTGTACGTCGATGATGTGCAGGCCAACCTGATGTTGTTCCAGGCTTCGTTCGGAAGCTTTTACGAGGTGCTGTTAGCAGATTCGGGGAAATCTGCACTGGCGATGCTCAAAGAGAAAGAGGTGCATGTGCTGGTGTCTGATCAGAACATGCCTGGAATGACGGGCAACGAATTGCTCTCGATCGTTGCAAATGAATATCCCGATATCATGCGGTTCATGATCACTGCCTATACAGATTATGATGTTGTGGTGGATGCGATCAATAAGGGCGACCCTTACGGTTTCTTCAATAAACCTTACAACCGCGATGATGTACGGAATGCCATCAACCGTTCATTGGAGGTCAGGGGGTTGAGGATCAAGAACCGCGAGATGATCAAGAAGCTTGAGAAGGCGAATGAGATCATGGTTGGTGCCGACAGGTCTAAAACAAATTTCCTGGCTTCTGTTACTGACGAAATCCGTACCCCTATTAATAAGATCATGACCGTTGTGCACATGATCAAGGATAAGACAAATTCCGGTGAGTTGGCCGAATTGCTGAATCTGCTGGATGGTTCTGTAAGAAAGCTGGAGAAATTCTCGGAATCTACAAAGCATCTGGAACGCTTGTATGACCCGGAACTTCGGCTCGATAAAAAACCAATTTCCCTGAATGAGATTGTTGAGGTTGGGATCATTGAGAATGGGAATCTTCTTTCCAGTGAAAATATCGAAGTTAAATTTGAAGAGGGAGCGGAAAATGCTGAGATAGAAGGCGAATATGACCTGATACAATCTGCTTTTTATACCCTGCTCGGTTTTATTATTGAATATACCGATAGTGGTACTGAGATCATCCTGGGCATTCAAAAAGGAGCTGACAATGTTTCACTCAGCATCCGGTCAGACAGTTCCCGTTATTCAGAGCAGCAGAAGAAGGAGTTCAGTTCACTGTCTGACGATAATGTGTCGCTCACTGAAAAAGATTTCAGCCTGGAGTTATTCCTCGCCTCTGAAGTCATGAAAGTGCATGAAGGCAGGCTTACTTTTAATGACCAGGGAGCAACATCGCAATTTATATTTGAGTTTCCTGTGTAGGTTTTCCGAACAACTAATTTCTTAGGCCGGCTATGACGGAATCCATGCTACAATCACTGATGAAGTTGTTTGCCCTTCTGGCATCCATCAATGTGGAAGCAACACGGATCTTTTCCAGGAATTTTGTTGAATCTTATCTGAAGGGCCAGTTCAGCCCAAAACTGGTTGAAAAATCTTTGGTCATCTTTGACCAGTTTCTGGAGGAGCTCTCTTCGGTGCGGCGACATGATTCAAAAAAACGAATTACCCTTTTATCAGTCAAGATTCTGATGATCTGTGATGAGATCAACAGGGAACTTCATCTGAAAAGTAAATTCCTGATCCTGTTAAGCATCATTCAGTTTTCCAAGCATTTTGAAGCGCACAGTGAGCTTGGTGCGGAATTCAGGGCGGCCATGACAGACGCTGTGAATACGATCGCTGATGCACTGATGATCAATGCAGCGGAATATATGAATTGCAAATCCTTTCTTACAGAGAGGTTTTTTAAGGTACCGGACCGCTCTTCACTGCTGGTTGTGAGTGGAATGCACTCCTTTCGGTTTTCAGGGATCAAGCACTATAGAAAGGAGGGGTTGAAGGGACAGTTTTTCTTCCTGAAAATTGATCAGGCCGACCTCTACATCTTTTACTACAATGGAAACGAGTTGCTGGAGATTGGTGGTAAGAGCGTTTTCCCAAATCACATCTATATCTTCCCCAAAGGTTCTGCTATTAAGTCTGATACTATTTCCCCGATCTATAAATTGCACGC
>JAGYMF010000067.1 GCA_018400695.1 Bacteroidales bacterium
GAACGCAGTGAGCTCGCGAATATCGCTTAAATCAATACTAAATGAGCAACCCTCATCAATATTTCTGGTTACTCCGTGCACCATCTTCATCACCTATTGTCTTTTATCCGCTAAGAATATCTATGCTCAATGATGAGGGTTTCATACGATTAGGTTTTGGTTGATGGTCCAATTTAGAAATAATTTCTGCTTGGACATCTTCCGCTTCCTGTTTTTTTTTTCAGCACCCGTCCTCAGAACACATTTTATCTGTCAAAATCAGCCTTTTACCGCTGTCTACTATGATTTTTTCAATAGTTTCTTTACTTTTAAACTCCAACAACGCAAACAAAACAACCAAATGCACCGATCCATGATCCGCCGGTTGGCGGAATATACTGATTCTTTGATAATTACACATTGGCGTAAGACTTCAACGGAAAACAGTCATGGCGGGCTCCACCCAAACCTGTTAAAAACAAACAATAAAAAATGAAAATTTTTCGCGGTATTCTTCTGGCAGTCATCCTGGTTATTGCTGCAGTAGCAGTAGCAGGAATGCTCATTCTGAACAGCATCAGGAACAAAGCAGTTCCGGACTACGCTGAACCGGTGGACCTGGAGAACATGATCGATGAGGTCACTGTGATCCGGGATTCCCTGGCCATCCCTCACATCTATGCTAAAAACGAAGAGGACCTTTACCGTGTCACGGGGTATGTCACCGCGCAGGACAGGCTGTGGCAGATGGACCTGATGCGGAGGATCACCACGGGACGGCTCTCTGAGATCTTTGGTGCAGATATGCTCACCGCCGACCAGATGTTCAGGGCCTTTAGCTTCTCCGAGAAATCTGAAAAGGTGCTGAAAAGAACCGATCCGGCAATCATCAAATGCCTTCGGGCTTACACCGACGGGGTCAACCAGTATATCGAAAAAAACCAGAAAAAGCTCTCTTTTGAATTCAGCCTCCTGGGATACAAGCCGGAACCGTGGACCATTGTCCATACCACGAACCTCATCGGGTACATGGCGTGGGACCTCACCTCCGGCTGGGGCGCCGACATGGCCATCTACAAGATCGCACAGGTGGTTGACGAGGAGTTGCTTGCAGAGCTGATGCCATGGGCGCGTGACTTCAAAACGCGGTACGTCTTCCCCGACTATATGAAAGAGCATCCCGAACTGGTGATGAACACCATGCTTGAGCAGACATTGAATACGATCGATAAGCTTGGGATCCAGGTATTTGAAGCCTCCAATAACTGGGCGGTCTCCGGGGAGAAGAGCGAGACCGGCATGCCACTCCTGGCCAACGACATGCACCTCGGATTCATGTCGCCCGGTATCTGGTACCAGGTGCACCAGGTGATCGAGGGAGCGCTGAACGTAACCGGGGTTATGCTGCCCGGACAACCGTATGTGATCTGCGGCCACAATGAAGATATCGCCTGGGGGATGACCAACCTCACTGTTGACAACCTGGATTTCTACCTGGAGACGGTCAATCCGCAGGACACGAACCAGTACCGGCTGAATGGCCGCTGGGTCGATATGCGCATTGAGGAGGAGACGATCAGGATCAAAGGAGAAGACGAACCTGTGACAAAGGTCAACCGTTTCACCCACCGCGGTCCCATCGTATCCACCTTTAAAGGGGTAAAGGACAAGACCGTCTCGGCCCGGTGGATCGGGACCGACTACAGCAATGAACTGCGTTCAGTACACCTCTTTAACCGGGCCTCCAACTGGGAGGAGTTCAGGGATGCAGCCACCACCTTTATCGCTGTAAGTCAGAACATTGTTTACGCCGACAAGGAGGGAAACATTGGTCTCCAGGCTGCCGGCGGGGTACCCATCAGGGAAGGTGACCATGTGATGATCTATCCCGGCGACACCACGCTGTATGACTGGGGTGAGAATGATATCGTGCCCTTCGAAAACCTGCCATACACCTATAACCCGGAGAGCGGCATGGTGTCGAGTGCCAACAACCGGACAGTAGATGACAGCTATCCCTATTACATCGGCACCTGGTTTTCACTGCCCAACCGCATCGACAGGATAAGGGAGATGCTGAATGAAACCGAAACACACTCCGTGGAGAGTTTTAAAAAGATGCATGCCGACCAGCTTTCAGCATTTGCACGAAGGCTCACACCCGTCTACATCGATGTGCTCACGGGCAATGTTGAGGGAACGGCCGAACAGGCGCTTGAAGAGCTCACGCACTGGGACTACCAGATGGACAAATGCCTGGCGGCCCCGCTGATCTATGAGCAGACCTTCACCGAACTGATGCGGGTCCTCTACAAAGACGAGCTGGGTGAAGAGACCTTCCCGCAGGTGCTGAGCAACAACACGCTTGCCCGCTACCACATTTACACCCTCGCTGAGACACTCGAATCGGCCTGGTGCGATGATGTCACCACCCCCGGCACCACAGAGACGTTCAGCGACAACATCCTTCAGGCTTTCCATGCCGCAGTAGACACGCTGGTGAAGCTTGCCGGAGAAGAGGTGAACGACTGGGCCTACGGAGACATCCATACGCTGACCATTGAGCACCCCATGGGCGGGGTTGACATTGTAAAAAAACTGTTTGATCCGAATATCGGACCATATGCTGCAGGCGGAAGCTTCCACACGGTGGCGCCGTTCAGCTATCCGCTTGGAAAAGACTACGGGGTCACGCATGGAGCGTCGCAGCGGCACGTCTATTCCACCGCGAACTGGGACGATTCGCGGACCGTTATTCCCACCGGAACATCGGGCGTTCCGGCATCGCCCTATTATGGAAACCAGACGGAGTTGTACATGAACTTCGGCTACCATGCGGACCTGTTCAGCAGGGAGGCGGTGGAGCAGAACATGAAATACAAGGCAGTGTACAAGTGATCATTGTAACTGGCTGAAGGCCGGATTGACCGGCGGCCATTTTATTGTGAGCAGTTAAGCGGATTTTTAAACGAATATATTTACAAACCTGGATTAAAATAATTATTGGATGAAGCTGAAAAAGATTCTCGGGATCGATATCGGGGGCTCCGGTGTGAAAGGGGCCATTGTGCATACAAAAAAAGGCGGGCTGATCACCGAACGGTACCGCATTCCGACGCCGCAACCGCCTACTTATAAAGCCGTTACCGAGGTGGTGGCGCAGATCGTAGAACATTTCAAGTGGGAAGGCCCGATCGGCGTGGGCTTCCCCGGGGTGATCCAGCAGGGGGTGGCGCGGACAGCTGCGAATTTGGACCGCAGCTGGATCGACAAGGACCTCAACAGGTTATTCAGCAAAAAGACAGGCTGCAAAGTCCATGTGGTGAACGATGCCGATGCCGCAGGGATGGCCGAGATGAAGTTCGGATCAGGAAAAGGGTTTAAAGGATCTGCGATCCTGATTACTGTCGGCACAGGGCTGGGCACCGTGTTGTTCTCCAACGGGAAGCTGATGCCCAACATGGAGCTTGGTCACGTGCTGCTGCACAACAGGGATGCTGAGTTATACGCCTCGGATGCTGCGCGGAAGGCAGAAAACCTCAGCTGGGAAGCGTGGGGAAAGCGGTTCAACGAGTACCTGGCACTGATTGAGAACCTGTTATGGCCCGACCTGATCATCATCGGCGGGGGCGTCAGCAAGAAAGACGACAAATTTTTAGAGCACCTGGATACCAGGGCAAAAGTAGTCCCGGCCACGTTGCTGAACGAAGCCGGGATTATTGGGGCAGCCCTTGCGAGTAAATATCTTAATAAGTTGAGCGTTGAGAGTTGAGAGATTAGAGCGTTGAGAGTTTAGAGAGTAGAGAGTTTAGAGAGTAGAGAGTTTAGAGCGTTGAGAGTTTAGAGCGTTGAGAGATTAGAGGCCGTTTGAACGATCCGGATGAATTCGCCGCGGTATCCTTCGGTGTCTTTGCCGCGTGCATTCCGGGCGGCTTCCAGCACAGCTTCCGTTGTGCCTTCCTCCAGGAATTCCGACTTCCGGAGGATCATCCCCCACTGCGCCACGGCAGCGGCAAACCGGAAATCGTCCGACGTTTTCCCGGGTTCCAGCAACCTCCCCTTCACCGGAAGTTCATACAGCGTGCTTTTATCACTTTCGGGATCCTTGTAACGGATCTTTACGGTCATCAGCTCATCGGTGTAACGACCCGACTTTCTCTCTGCACGATATCCGGTGACGTTGTGGTCCGGGTGGCGGTTTCCTGCTCTTTCCTGTGGATTTTGCCGGGCTGACTGGTACTTCAGCGGGTCGATGTCTGCAACCTCCTCGTCTGATCCTGCGGGAACCAGTTCATAAAGCACTGTCACAGTATGCCCCGCGCCCATCTCACCGGCATCCTTCATATCGTCATTGAAATCCTCGTCGTTCAGCAGCCGGTTTTCGTACCCCACCAGCCGGTAGCCTTTCACCCGCGCAGGGTTAAACTCGATCTGAAATTTCACATCCTTCGCGATGGTGAACATGGTACCCCCAAATTCACTCACGAACATCTTGCTGGCCTCCTGGATATTATCGATGTAGGCATAATTGCCGTTCCCTTTATCGGCGATGGTCTCCATCTTGCTGTCCTTATAATTCCCCATACCGAAACCCAGCACGGTAATAAAGATCCCCTTCTCTCGCTTCTTCTCAATGAACCGCTCCATCTCGGCATCGCTCGACGGACCGATGTTGAAATCACCGTCGGTGGCCAGGATGATCCTGTTGTTTCCCCCTTCGATGAAATGCTTCTCCGCGATGGAATAGGCCAGTTTCAGTCCCTCGCCCCCTGCCGTGGAGCCGCCTGCCTGCAGCTTATCCAGTGCAGCCATGATCTTTTCCTTCTCATTGCCGGGAGTGGATTCCAGCACCTCACCGGCAGCGCCGGCATATACGGCGATCGCCACCCGGTCATCCGGACGCAGTTCGCGCACCAGCATGCTGAAGGCCGACTTCAGCAGCGGGAGCTTGTTGGGAGCGCCCATGGAGCCTGAAACGTCGAGCAGGAAAACGATGTTGGAGGGCGGGAGGTTTTCCTTATCGATGGACTGGCCCTGCAGACCGATCTTTAAGAGCTGGTGACTGCTGTTCCAGGGGCATGCCGACAGCTCCGTGGATACAGTGAAAGGGTGTTCACCGTCGGGCTGCGGGTAATCGTAAGAAAAATAGTTGATCATCTCCTCGATACGCACCGCATCCACCGGCGGCAGCTGTCCCATGTTGATAAACCGGCGTACATTGGCATACGAAGCGCGGTCCACATCGATGGAAAAAGTGGAGAGCGGGTTGTGCAGTACATCCTTAAATCCGTTCTCACGGATGGTGGAATAAGATTCCGTGTTCCAGTCACCCGACGGATGCCTGTATCCCGGAAAACTTCCCCCGGCAGTATAGGCCATGGATTTCTTTGCCATGGAGGCCGGGAACGGTTTCACCCGCACGCCAGCCACGTTTTCGGGCAGACCCGATACCACGTCGGCCTGTCCCTGTTCCTCAGCTTCGGGTAAAGCCAGGGGAGCCGGTGACATCTGTATATTGATCACCCCGGCATTGCCAACCGGGATCGTTTGGGTGAGCATACCCGGCCAGGCAAACACCAGGACCGCCTTCCGGGAGCTGACCGTGATGGAATATTTCCCGTGCATATCCGTCTGCACGGCATTGGAAGTCCCCTGCTCAGTCACTGTAACACCCTGCAGGGCGTAACCGTTCGTATCCACGACAGTGCCGGTAATGATCCCCGGCAGACCCGCCGAGACCAGGAACATGGATAACAAGAAAACTGTGAAAAATGATGCTATTGCTTTCATGATGGTCAGTTTTTAATGAATTATATTTTTAAGTTGAGCGTTTAGAGGTTGAGTGTTTAGAGGTTGAGTGTTTAGAGGTCCGTGACACCTTCACTCTGGCACCAACGGTAAACGCTGTTTTCACCATCATGATTCCATCATTGGAGAAATTCCATAAAATTTTTTCATTTTTCTGCGTACCCTGGTTACCCGGAACCGGGCATCGTCATCAATATCAAGACATAGCATGCTGTCTGACAAAAAATAAAAACGAACCCGGGGTTTGTTGCGAGCATTTAGCATGCCCTTACTCGGAAAAATGCCGGATCCGAACAAACAAACTGATACACTTTCTCGCTATCTGCTTATACTATTTCATTTTACATTTACCTGAATTAATCTCCTCTAATGTAGGGTTATATCTATTGTGATGAATACTAGATTCTTCTGCTTCAACACCCATTATGCCGCAAAAATCGGTTAGCATACTATTAATGCCAATTCCCAGATAATCAAGTCGGTTATTTATTCGAAGTCCATCTAATGTTGTAATTGAGTTGCAGCTTCCAATTTCAATAATAAAAACACTGTCAAGTCGGGGAGATCCTTTAAATGAGGTCAGCAAATCAGTATTATATACAAAGAAATAACCACAAATTAAAGAGTCTTTGATCAAAGAAATTTCTCTATTTGATATACCAAAGAATCCGAGATCACCAGTTTTTCGTAAAGATTTCAAACTGTGATCTCCCAGAGAATATATTATCGACAGTGATCCTGAGAGCTCTGCCAACCTGAAAAATGCTGTATTACCAACACTGTCAAGTCGCAAATTATGACACTCTGTTAAATTTGTGAATCCTTCAAACACCTTTTCAGGATCTTGTTTTAAAGATAGATCAATACTAAAAACTGTTTTAATATTCGGAAAAGCATTAAAACGCTCCACAGCTACTTCATTTGCTTCATATTTAAACTTGTTTATTTTTTCCAGCTCATTGAAACCTGTAAAATACCTGATATCACAATCGTAGAAATAAATCTCATTACAGGTGCGTAAATTCTGAAAATCATTGATCGTGTCTGTTTCATAGATCTCCAGTGCTCCCAGGCTGACCAGTCTTTTAAATACCTCTACCGGTGGAAATCCAAGGAGCTTCAGTGTTCCGGTGATCTCATAAATATTTTTAAAAAATGATAAATCCGACGGTTCAAAATATCCCTCGATGTAAACATCACCGTCTATGGCATTATATCCAGCCATCAGGATTCTTTCAGCTTCGGTGATATCTGCCAGGCTATCGATGTAAATATCATCCTGGTAATAGACATGATCCATCTCTTCCCATGGCTTTGTGCAACTGGTAGAAAATAACAGGATAGAGATGATCATATACAACCTGTAAACAGGCAAATGATATTGAATATTTGTTTTTATTTGCATGATGTAGTTTTTAAGCTAAGGATGGCACAGATAGCTACAAGCTTTACATACCTAATTTACTAATGGATTCTGCTGTGACATTATTTAATAACTTCAAAAGTACTACCTATTTCAGCTTCAAAGACTCCTTCAATTATTACATTTCCGTCAGCATCAAGTATAATATTCGCACCATTTTCAATCAGTACCGGACCACTTGGTTCAACGGATGTAACTTCCGAACCCATTAAAATGTTAGTGCCTGTAATATATGAATCACTATTGATTGTTTTATTTTGAATATACGTGTCAGAGATATATGGGACATAGTTGTGCTTCTTCACTGTCACCTAATAAGGTCTTGTTACATACGGGAAATATCCGTATGCAGCACCTTCAACAATCTCAAAATATGAATCTCCATCATCAAGTGAACTGGATAATATAATATCGCAATTGGATGCTCCTGATACAGTTACCTGAACACCTCCACCTCCATAGTCTAAAACAGATACATTTTGAAATTGAGCTGGTGTCTCCGTTCGGATTTCAAGAGACGGATCGCCCCCCCACATGTATCTTCTTGCGATGTTTATTGAATTATTATTATTTGGACCATAATATGTAATTGTTTGGTTTTTAGCGCCTAATGAAATATGTCCAATGCTATGAATACCAAGATTATAAATATGTTTATAAAGCTCCTGATCAAATGTATGATTTTCCTGAGGGCTAGTAATCTCTGTTGCCCCTAAAAAGGCAACTGCACCATTTGAGCCCCGAGTAAAAGTTTCAAGGAGGCATTCTGTTGTATCGTCATTTACTCTCCCTGTTAAACAGGCAATACTAAATATCACAGGGGTCTCGGTATCATTTGTAAGACAGTTTATCTCATCGGTATCAAAATCATCGTCATTATAACACCATTCACTATGCCAACCGGTTACTATTCCATGCCCCCGATAATTTACCAAGCCTCTTCCTTCATTAATAGCATCGATGATTGTCTGATTGTCAGCATCATTACCTCCCTGCGCTGAGTGCGCCCCGTAAGCACAATCAAAAACGGGGGTCGAAACTGAATACGAATTAGTTCTGATATCTTCTTTGCAACCCTGGTATTTTCCAGGAGCATCTTCTCTATGGGCAATCAACAAACTCTTCTCAATCCAATTGTTTACAGGGGGATCTTCTTCATAGTTCAGCGTTTTTTCAACCATGTTTTCAAGCTGGGTAAGTGTGTTTATCGAAAACCTGCCAATGGATACTTCAGCCTGATAATCATTTTCTCCGTCAAAGCAGCCATACTGATAATCTGTATAATAGTTTCCAAATGGGTATAATGGAATATCTTCATGATCTCCAACAAATAATACATACTCAATCCCGTGTGTATTATATTCACCTTCAATATAGTTTTTGATGTTCGTTGAACTAGTTCCTGTGGTTGATGTAGATACCATTTCACATTTCAAACCTGACCTTGATTTCCAATCCTTGAATGCCAATAAAGGTTTCGAGTTAAAATAGGTTGGATCAGAGATTATAAGATAGTTATAATCGCCAGATGTTTTTGTCGATTTTGTTACATATGACTTTTCCTGGTCTTTTTGAAGTACAACTATGTCCGACTGGTCAAAATAAGTATCGATTAAATCAGCGTTATAATTTAACAGATGTTGCTTTAGCAATAGGTTAAAACCTGAACTGAACTTGTTGCTGGCTATTTTCTCATTAGTCGTTCCCGTACCAAACTTAATTTTTATTATGAATTCGGTCATTACTTCGAGCGTATGATTCTGAGGATAATACCTGAATGGACAAATCATCAGGTTTCTGTTTTCAATCTCTCTCCAATGCATAATCTCCGAGAATCGAAAAATATTATCAGGATACTTTCGGGATGATATATAGAAGTCCTCATTTATGTCATATTTAACCCTTCTCTCCGTTTCCAACAGTGATTCCTGGTAAGGCATTATTCTGTAGCCTGATATTTTTGTCCAGGTAGAGTCAAGTATTGACAACTCAACTGTGGAATTCCTTGGAATGCCGATTAATTCATTTATTGTTGGCAATGCCGGAAAACCAACATCGGCTAAAGTTTTATACCC
>JAGYMF010000068.1 GCA_018400695.1 Bacteroidales bacterium
TCCGGTAGAAAAGATGTACTGGCTACCTATTGAATCCAGCGAGCGAAAAAGAGCCCCGCAATTAGACCAAAATCCGGGCTACTAAAATTTTATGGCTGGTTGGGCCTGCTTTACGGTTAGGATAATCTGTGCATTTCACAAAATGATCACTTATTATTCCAGCTATACATTTGTGAAGATACAAGGCTTTTTCAAACCTAGCCCTGAAGCTGATCCAAACAGCCACACCTAATTTAAAATAATTACTTATTCATGAAAGATACAGAAAGAAAATGATTGCTTCTACAGGCGATCATTTGCTTATCCATTTTATCCTGTAAGCAGATCACTATGAAAATATCCGGTTTATGCAAAGGGATGAAGGTTGAATTGTAATGAAGATGAGCATATATGAGTATATTTCATAACACATGAAACCAATTTCGTATTTAATTAAAGAAAATCAAATGGAAAATAAACCTTTAAGAGTACCCCCCAAGAAACGCTTGTACTCACTGGATGTGCTTCGTGGACTCGATATGTTTATGCTGGTAGGCGGCGCCTCTTTGTTGGTGAAGCTTGTCGCACTAACTGGAGCCGATGTGACAGGTCTTCACCAGAACCTGATGCGGCATGCCGAATGGGAGGGCTTCCGCTTTCACGACCTGATATTTCCGCTATTCATGTTCATCTCCGGCGTGGCCATTCCTTATTCCATTGAGACGAAAATTGAAAATCAGGTTTCCCGAAAAGCATTGACCATAAAAATATTCAAGCGCATGGTCCTGCTGATTGTTCTGGGAATATTATATAACGGTATATTCCGCGATGGCTTTAAAGACGGAAGGATTGCCAGTGTGCTGGGGCAGATCGGCATTGCCTACTTTTTTGCTTCCCTGATTCTTATGCAGACCTCTTCCATACGCAGCAGGCTCATCTGGCTTGTTTCTATACTCGCTGGAGTAAGCATCATCCAACTATTCATTCCTGTACCGGGAGTAGGAGCCGGGGTTCTGACACCGGAAGGATGTATCAATGGTTATATTGACCGGCATATACTTCCCGGTAGTTTGCACAAGGATATTTTTGATCCGGAGGGCATTCTGTGCAATATTTCCGCCGTTGGAATCACACTCATGGGAGCAATCACCGGAAGTGTACTGCGCTATGAAAAACTGAACACCAATAGAAAGTTGTTATACCTCACGGCAGCAGGCCTTGCGGGGATTATTCTTGCATTACTTCTGTCCCCACTTTACCCTGTCATTAAAAAATGCTGGACTACAACCTTTAACCTGCTTGCAGGTGGTGTCAGTCTATTGCTAATGGTGTTTTTCTATTTGATCATTGATCATTGGAATATTAAAAAATGGGCCTTCTTTCTGCGTGTATTTGGCATGAATGCTCTTTTTGTATACCTTTTAAATCATATGGTCGAAATATCTGATATCAATAAGTTTATTTTCGGATGGTTACGCGAACCGCTCAGTTGGATTTCCCTGCCGCACGGAGATATCAGCGATGTATTCTTCTCCATGAGCAGACTTGCCCTCATTAATTTGCTACTCTATTATATGTATGTGAAGAAGATATTCATACGGGTTTAAAAGAAAATTTGAGACGATCTTAACTACAGGCGAGGGAAGTTATATCATTATTGAATAGGTAGCATTGCTGTTTGTTTTCAGAATTGATTTTTCTGCTGAGGTAACATAAAGAATAAGTAGAATAAAACGCAGATTGTAAGTGCTTCGTTTGGCTGATTATCAGGATCTGTTTTATAATAGTATTAAAAAAGCGGAATATTATTGCAGTAATTTGATTTATTCTTTCGGAAATTAGCTGAATTAATAACTGCATTAGACAGCGCGTTAAAAACACAATATGAAAGCACAGTTTTTGGACTGTCTGGTTATTAAAGTCTGGATAATAATGTTAGAATTAAAAGTATTTTATCGAGCCATTCATTGATAGGGTATTATATATGTAAGTATTCAAAACATGATTTAGAATATGGAAAGTAAAAAAGAATTTTCAAGGCGGAAGTTCATTAAAAGATCCGTAATCACAGCAGCCGCCTTTTCCATTGTCCCTGCCCATGTGCTTGGGGGTAAAGGACGATTGGCACCGTCGGATAAACTTACCAAGGCGATTATCGGTGTGGGCGGCATGGGAAAGAACCATATCCCTTACGAGGAGACACCAGTAGTGGCCATTTGCGATGTGGACAGTGCCCATCTTGAACGGGTAAAAAATATGCTCGGCTACCCGGTAAAAACCTACCACGACTACCGCGAGTTGCTGCTCGATCCGGCTATCGACATTGTGCATATCGCCACGCCGCCCCACTGGCACGGCATCATGAGTGTGGATGCTGCCCGGGCAGGCAAGGACGTTTGGTGTGAAAAGCCGATGACACGGACCATAGGGGAGGGGTTAAGGGTAAAGGAGGCCATGGAACAATACGGACGTATTTTCAGGCTCAATACCTGGTTCCGCTTTAAGGACAGGTTCTATGGGATGGATACAACAGTGAAGCCCATTAAGAAACTGGTCGACAGTGGGATGCTAGGCTGGCCCCTGAAAGTGACCATCAATGCTTCCACCGGATTTAACTGGAAATTCTACTGGGTGGGCAGGACCGACCTGGATATCCAGCCGGTACCAAAGGAACTGGATTATGACATGTGGCTCGGACCCGCTCCCTTCAAACCTTACCACAGGCACCGGACCCACGGCACTTTCCGCGGATACTGGGATTATGACGGGGGCGGACTTGGCGATATGGGTCAGCATTACCTGGATCCTGTACAGTATATACTGGGCAAGGATCATACCAGTCCAATACACGTGGAGGTGGATGCTCCACAGCAACACCCTGATGCGGCCGGCACATGGAAACGCATCGAGCTGACTTATGAAGATGGCTGCAGAATTATCCTCGACGGTGAGGATAAAGATAAAGCAGCTGCATTTATTGAAGGCCCGGAGGGAAAGCTTTTCCCGGGTTTCAAATCTGATATACCCAACCTGGAAAAGAAACTGGCTTCCTTCCCGGATCCTGAACCCCGGGTTACAACATTTTCCGATTCGGTAAGAACCCGGAAGAAGTTTGCGCTGAATGAAGAGAACGGTTTCCGCTCATGCACGCTGGTAAATATGGCCATCATAGCGGTGAGACTGGGACGCTCACTGGAGTTTGATCCACAGAAGTTCAGGTTTATTGATGATGATGGAGCCAACGATCTCATTCATCAGCCCATGAGAACGCCGTGGAGCATATAGTTTGTCAATGATAAAATTGAGTGTAATGAAATATTCAGAAAAATATTTTTCAGGTTTGATGAAACTTACAGTTTTTGCAATCTTCTTATTAATTACCCTCCCGGGCAATGCCCAGCAACAGGGTAAAGATGTGCGGACTGATGAGACGAAAATTGCAGACCTGATGATGCAGCTGCCCGCACAGGGGACCGAGGCATTGAACAGCATCATGGAAGATTTATGTCAGCTGGGTGGAAAGGTCATCACCGGTATCGCTCCTGAACTTGTGCCGCCGGGTGAAGGCGATGATACCAGGTTGCGTTACGTGGTGAGTGGTATGGTTAAATATGCTTCGGAAGGTGCTAATACGGAGTACAGGAAAACCTGTTCTGAAGCGCTCTGTAAGTCCCTGGGCCTGACCCGGCATGACGAGGTGAAAGACTTCCTGCTCCAGGAGCTGCAATACATTGCAGGAGAAGAAGCGGTTCCTCTGGTGGCTCCTTTACTGCAAAGTGAAAGGCTGTGTGATCCGGCTGCCCGTGTGCTGATCCGTATCGGATCTGAAAACGCTGAGAAAGTACTTATGAATAGTCTTAATCTGGTCGCTGACCAGGAAATGCATTCTGTTATCCAGGCCCTTGGAGAAGTCAGGTACATTGCCGCTGCACCTGTATTGGGAAAGAGGGTCAAAACCGTGGAGGGGGAATCAAAAAAGGTCCTGTTGAAGGCTTTGGCCGAGATAGGCGATCCCTCCTCGAAGAAGCTGTTGGCGAAGGCAGCTAAAAATGCTGCATATGGCTATGACAATACGGAAGCTACGGCCGCTTACCTGTTTTATTTAAGCAGACTGGCACAGGAGGGCCACCCGGCAACAACGATCAAGGCTTGCAGGAAAATACTGAAATCAAAAATGGTACCGCTGCATACCCGGATAGCATTATTGGAGATTCTTGCAGAGGTGAATATGCAGGAGGCACTGCCTTTCCTTTACGATGCGCTGAATGCAGAGGATAAGGCTTACAGGATGGGTGCACTGCGTCTGCTCTGTGACAAGTATACGGAGGATATAGCATCCACATTGCAGAGAAAAATTGAAGAAACGGATCAACCGGAAATAAAGGCGGAAATTATCGGTATGCTGGGAGTAGTCAGAGATGAAAAAGCCTTTCCTTTGATTGTCAGATATTTAAACGACACTTACAGGCCATTGCAACTGGCCTCTATACAGGCCACCGCCAGGACAGGAGAAGCGAAAGCGGTACAACCGCTTCTGGAGGTCATGTCAAGGGGAGATGAAAAAATTGTGTCAGCAGTTAAAGAAGTATTGCTTACAATTCCCGGCGATGAGGTCACGGATGGAGTGGCTGAATTTATACCCGGAACGAAAGGTGATGCCCGTGTGGCGTTGATCCGGATCCTGGCAGAGCGCAGGGCGGAGGATCATTCGGATATCATCTTCAATGAAGTTGAGAATTCCGATCCGGAAGTCAGCCGCACCGCTGCGGTGGCACTTTCATCTGTCGTTAAAAAAGGGGATGAAAAGAAGATCTCAGGGATGTTGAACCGGACATCAGATGAGAACCTTATAAAGTCCCTTCAGGATGCCCTGTTTGCTTCGGTGAGTGGCTATGATACAGGGGAGGAACAGGTGGAACGTATTTTTGAATTGGCTGAAAAAGCAGGGGGTAAGGGATATCTCTATTATGCTGTGTTTGCTGATATTGGAGGTGAAAAGGCGCTTGCCTATGTTAAGAGGGCTTATTATACAGAAGCGGACAAACAGAAAGAGTCTGCGCTTCAGGCACTCTGTAATTGGAGTGATTATTCCGCCCTAAACCTGCTGTTTGAAATTGCTGAGCATGCTGGTAAAAGGGATGCCGGAGTGGCCTTGAAAAGTTACATATCCATGATCAATGGCTCACCCAACACAGATGATCAGAAGGTGCTGATGTTCAGGAAGGCGATGGAACGAGCGATCGATGAACTGCATCATGAAGATATAATTGAAGGAATAAGCAGGAACAGCACACTTTCCGCCCTGGTTTTTGTCTCCCGCTACCTTGAACATCCCAACCTGCAGCAATCTGCGGTTCAGGCGGTGCAAAGAATTGTGCTGGGTAATCCCGCCCTCTATGGCGATGTGGTTAAAGAAATAGTACTGAAAGCCGTCAGTGTGAATGAAGATCCGGAAGCTTCTTACCAGAAGGAGGCAATGCTGAAACATCTCGATGAACTGCCAGAAGGCGAAGGGTATGTCTCTATGTTTAACGGCAAGGACCTTGAAGGATGGAAAGGATTGGTTGGCGATCCCCTGAAGCGCGCTGCGATGACCCCCGGGCAGCTGGCTGCCAGGCAGAAAGAGGCAGATGAGATTATGCGGCGTGACTGGGTGATAAGGAATGGGAACCTGGTCTACGAGGGAAAGGGATTTGAAAATATTTGCACACAAAAAATGTATGGAGATTTTGAGTTGATATTTGACTGGAAAACAAGTCCGGGTGGTGATGGCGGTGTTTACCTGCGGGGAACCCCCCAGGTGCAGATATGGGATACTTCAAGGGTGGATGCCGGGGCCCGGGTTGGTTCGGGCGGATTGTATAACAACAAGACTTTTCGGAATACACCCTTGGTTGTGGCTGATAACCCTGCGGGGGAATGGAATACATTCAGGATAAAAATGATAGGCGATAAGGTGACAGTATATCTGAATGGCATGCTTGTTACCGATAATGTCATTCTTGAAAACTACTGGGACAAGTCAAAACCTGTTTTTAACAGGGAGTCGATTGAATTACAGGCACATAATTCAAGGATAGCGTACAGGGATTTATATATCAGGGAACTTCCGCGGCCTGAACCATATACACTGGAAGAGGAAGAGGCCAAAGAGGGATTTGTGCCGTTGTTCAACGGGACCGATCTGACCGGCTGGACAGGTAACAAGGTCGATTATTTTGCCCAGGACGGGATGCTTGTTTGTAAGCCTACAGGTAAGGGACGAGATAATTTGTACACGGAAAAAGAATACAGTGATTTCATTCTGCGTTTTGAGTTTCAGCTGACACCAGGGGCCAATAACGGATTGGGCATAAGAACACCATTGAAGGGCGACGCAGCCTATGTGGGAATGGAGCTTCAGATCCTGGATAACGGTGCTGATATTTACAGGAATTTAAAGCCTTACCAGTATCATGGCAGTGTATACGGGGTAATCCCGGCGAAGCGGGGTTATCAGAACCCTGTTGGGGAGTGGAATACGCAGGAAGTTCAGGCAATTGGGACACATATCAGGATTACTCTGAATGGAGAGGTTATCCTTGACGGAGATATTGCAGAAGCCAGCAATAATGGAACCCTTACCATGGATGAAAAGGATCATCCCGGATTGTTAAATCCTTCCGGATATATTGGATTTCTTGGACACGGTTCAGATCTGAAATTCAGAAAAATCAGGATTAAGGATTTGAGTTTGAAGTAAAGTATTGATATCATTAATCCAGGGTCGAACCAACGATGTCGCCATTGTATAGTGTCAGGGAATTGTAAAATCTAATTGCAATCCTATATTATATAGTTTATTAATTACAAAAAACTATATCTATGAAAAACAAGTATTTCCAAATGAGTATAGTTCTTTTACTTGTGTTTTCCTTTAATCCATGCATTAGTTATGGTCAAAGTGAAACTAACAAGACAAAAGTTGCACCTGTAAATCAGATTTTGCAGATTATTCCCGGTGAGGCAAATCAGCCTCCTTCTGATGCTATTATACTATTTGATGGCAGTGATCTCAATAATTGGACAAAAAAGGATGGGACTGTTCCTGATTGGGTTGTTCAGAATGGTGTATTAACCGTTATGCCTGACAGTACTGGTAGAAACGATATATATACTAAACAGGAATTTGGAGATATTCAGCTACATCTTGAGTTTAAATGTCCTGAAACCGATCAGGATACAGGACAGCATAAAGGCAATAGTGGTGTATTCATTCAGGGACGTTATGAAATTCAGATATTGGATAGTTATGAAAACAGTACATATCGAAACAGGCAGTGCGGGAGCATTTACAATCAATATGCACCACTTGTGAATGCCTGCAAGAAACCGGGTGAATGGCAGTTTTATGATATCATTTTCACAGCTCCGCGGTTCAATATTGAAGGCAGTTTAAAGACTCCCGGTAAAATTACCGTATTTCAAAATGGAGTTTTAATACATAATTGTGCAGAGATACGCGAGCCAACAGGTGATGTCCGAACCACTAACTATAAAGAATCCGATCTTAAACAGCCTCTTGTATTTCAGGAGCATTCAGATCTGGTGAGCTTCCGCAATATTTGGATCAGGGAATTATAATTTAATACCAAAAAAAATGAATTATTAGAACCCACCTCATTAAAAACTTTCTATTATGTATTCAAAGAAATCAAATTCATTATCCCGCAGAAATGCAATAAAAACCATAGGTCTGCTGGGATCAGGAATGTTTATTTCACCCACCCTGTCAGCAACACCCATGCAGACAGGAAAGAAAAGGAAATCTTTAAACAAAGAGCTGGGAGTACTTTCAATTGGAGTACGTAAAAGAGGACTTGCTGTGGCCATGGGGGCAAGCAATTATGGAAAGATGGTAGCCTGCTGCGATGTGGATACTGCTGTATTCGGTGCTTTTCAGAAAAAACTTGCTTCATACCAGGACTCTGTACCTGTGTATTACATCGATTACAGGCAGGCACTTGAAAGAAAAGATGTTGACATCGTTACTATCGGTACTCCCGATCACTGGCATGCATTGATGATCATAGATGCAATTGAGGCAGGAAAAGATGTATATGTGGAGAAACCAATGACTCTTACCATAGATGAGGGAATTGCTGTTTGTGAGGCTGTGAAAAGAACCGGAAGGGTCGTTCAGGTGGGGACACAACAACGAAGTGAATATAAAGGTATATTTTTAAAAGCAGTAGCCATTGCCCAGTTAGGGATTCTCGGGAACAAACTAACTGCTTCGGTCTATATTCCATCCAGCTATCGAGGTGCAACAGAAGTATTTCCTGTAACCGAAGCTCCTGATTCTTTGTTATGGGATCAATGGTGCGGACCGGTACAAAAATTTCCGTATACTGCTGAACGCGCACATGCACAGTGGCGTTTATGGGTTGAAACAGGCCATGGACCACTTACCGACTGGGGAGCACATCATATCGACATTGCCCAATGGGCCCTTGGAGTGGATCAGACAGGACCGGTAAAGATCAGGGGCAACGGTACATTTCCGCTTGGAAGGGAAAAAACACTTGCGGCAATTCTCGGTCAGAATACTGATTCACCCCTGCCCAACAGTTTCAGTACTGTCATGGATTACAGTGCTGAACTGACTTTTAAAAATGGCAATGTCATAAAAATCGACGGGAAAAGAAATAGACCTGATAACCTGCCTGGTCAGAACGGACTTCTTCTTGAAGGGGAAAATGGAAACATTTGGGTGAGTCGCGAAGGCAGAGCCTTTGAATTTGAAGGAAATCTGGCTGATGAGATAAATAACAACAAGGTATTGAAACAGCAAATAGATGATAAGGTCATAGAGCTATACAAAGGCCGTGTTCCTGCCTGGATGGATGCAGAACTCATCGGTGATATTGTTCCTACTGCCCATATGGAAAATTTTGTCAACTCTGTAAAAGACAGGGCAGATCCGATATCCGATGTGTTTACCCATCACCGTGCAAACAGCTCTGCTATTCTTGCCCACTCTTCCATGATCCTGAACAGAACATTGGAATGGAACCCGGAAAAACAGAAATTTGTTGGTGACAATGAAGCCAATAAACTATTGTCAAGAGAATACAGGGCACCGTATAGTATAAAAAGTAGATGAAAGAATATGAAAAGATAACAAATAAATTGCAGGAACAGGTAGTATTTGGTGATTACGAGTTGATTAAAATATCTATTGCGGGGGACATGGAAGAGGAGATACGCGTCTTCAGGATCAAATCTTCAAGGATATGCCCGATTGCATCTTGCTGCAGGAT
>JAGYMF010000069.1 GCA_018400695.1 Bacteroidales bacterium
TTCTACGTTTCCGCTCAGGGCCACCAGTCGAATATGCTCTGCATCGCGCTGTACGCTGCTCTTAAAGATCAAGGCGATCCCGGCGGAAACAAAAATACTGAAACAGATCAGGCTGATGATTACTGTTCTCTTTAACAATATATTTGTTTTCAGACCCATACCCAGGATACATTTTAGCACAACAGTTCTGCAAATATACAAAAGAGGATAGAAGCTGAACATCCTCTGTCATTCAAACTGGTGTCACCTGCCCGTTACAAGGTTGTACTGATCAGGAATGTTGCAGCAAATGCAATAATGGCATACAGCTCAGGAAAAACAGCGAGGATCATGGTACTTCCAAATACCTTGTGTCCTGCTCCTATTGCTGCGATACCACTGCTGGTAACACCTCCCTGCTTCATGGCAGACAACAGTCCAACAAAACCCAGGGCAAGCCCCGCAGCAAAGATTGCGGCACCCTGCGTCATGGTCATCGATGCCTGTATAATGCCCTGTGAATTGATAATGAAGAAACCAGCAAATCCATACAAGCCCTGCGTTCCGGGCAGTGCACTCAACAGCATATAATTACCAAATGAATCGGGATTTTTTTTCAGGGCCCCGATCGCCGCATTACCACCCATTGATACACCGATAGCACTGCCAATACCCGCAAGGGCCAGCATGAGACCTAGTCCTATATAGGCCAGTATAAGCGCGAGATTTCCTGAATCAGAAGCAATCATTGTTTCCATAGTTATTTACTTTCTTTTAAATTTGAATTATTGATGATAAATGGATTATATTTTCGTCCGCCACCTTCAAAGCCAGCATTTTTATAAAACTCAACAAAGGTCAGCCGCATCGGGTGAATAAAGCCGCCAAGGGTTGCCATGAACAGGTTGATGGTATGACCAAAAAGCAGCAATACAAGGAAGAAAAACCAGCCGATGTAGGGAATGTCGAGCAGCTGAAGGGAGATATCGTTAAACACAAACCCGAGGATGGCCGAAGAGATCCCCAACGCAAACAGGCGTATATAGGAGAGAATATCTCCGAAAAAGCCCGTCACCATGCCGTAAGAATCCCATATCCCGCTGCCAATCCTGTTCAGAATACCAGCTCCAGGTTTGTTCAGGATCAAAATAAACACGCCGGAAATTGCAAGCAGACCGTAAAACAGGTATCCTGTATATACGCCATCGAAAAGACCCAGTGAATTGAGGATCACACTGATGATCAATATCAGCCATCCGACGGTTGAGAGGGCATATCTGAACCCTCTCCTGCGTGTAATATTCAGCACCTTCACGAAGATTCCGAAGAGAATCTGCACCCCTCCGATCAGGATTGAGAGATAAAACATCTGCAACGGATCCTGCATCAGGTGACGAAAAGAGCTGACGAAAGGAATCCCGGCCTCTGCATATCTGATCAATTCCGTCTGATACTTTTCCACTGACGCTGTGCCGATCGCCTGACTAGTCGCATCCAGGAATTCCTCCCTGCTTTTAAAATATTGTCCTTCAAATTCCTGCAAGGCCGACACATCATTTGCAGGAATGGATTGGTTGCTGTAACTGGCAATGGAACTCTCCGTGATGGTATAGCCACTGTCGATCAGGTTAATTCCGAAAAATGTTCCCGACAACAATCCGAATACAATGGTGGCAATACCAAAAACCTGGGCCAGTGAAAGAAGTGGTCTGAGTTCCTTCTTCGCCTTCAGCTTCAGCAAGCTTCCGAAAAGAATAAAAAACACCCCGTAACCGGCATCACCGAGACAAAAACCAAAAAAGATCATAAAAAAAGGCGCAAAATAGGGTGTGAGATCCAATTCGCCATAGGATGGAAGATCGAATAATTTACTGATCGGTTCAAACAACCTGGAGAACCTGGAGTTCTTCAGCTTTACCGGGGGTGAATCATCATGCATCGGAGGATTCGCAAGACTCACTACCGCTTCATTCTCCAGTACACTGTCCAGTTTCCCCGTGGAATCCTCCGGTACCCATCCCTCGAGTACCATCAGACGGTTGTCGGAGATTTTTTGGGTATCGAGGTATACTTCGCTGAGCTTCATCCTGTTGCTCAGCTGCAGCCGGTATTCCCGGAGCACCGGCACGGCATTGTCGCCCAGCGAGACAAGCTTATCACGAAGCTGTACCATCTCTTCGTCGAGCTGTTGTTTTTCCGTCTGAAGGCCGGAGAGCGAAGCAGTACCCGGATCAACGGGCTCAGCATCGATCGCGGTCTCTTCTCCAATTTTCCTGATAACCAGGAAATGGATTGTGCTTTCCGTTTTGGAGATATGAAAAAGGTAATACTGATTTTCCCATTCAGGATCAAACCGGTTAGCATTGCATTTGAACAATCTCACCTCGTAACCTGCTGGTTTCAGCCTTTCCAGGTCACTGCTACTGAAATCGCCCCATGGTTTCAGCCGCTCCGTCTCTTTCGCGTTCTCCTCCAGCAGCGTCTCCAGCCGCTTCTGCTGCTCCTCAAGCGCCTCTGCCTCTTCGAGGTAAGCCAGTACTGCCTGTTGATCGGGATTGGCTGTCTGCACCCCCGCGGCAGCAGGACGATCCCCCTTCTCCAGCATTTTAAGCACGCCATCAATACGTCCCATTTCACGCGTGTCCTCGCTGAGCTCCTCCTCCTTGTTGACATCTTCCCGTTCGATCACATCCAGCACCCCCAGTTCCCCCAGCTTTCCCAGGAACTGGTCGTAGTCCTTGTGAAAAATGATGAAAGAGTATTTTATCATCGGCAGAATCATATCGTAGCCTCCCTTGCTTTTTGTTGCCTGTTTTTAACGATCTTTTGTGCTGCTTTCGCGAGGTTGTCCTCATCCTCCAGGTATCGCTTGATCTTCAGGATCGCATTCTCGTAAGCAGGTATCTGGACCTTCTCGTAGAGGTTCACCTTCTGCGTGGTCTTCTTCCTGGCATATTCCAGCAACTCCAGTTTCTCTTCGGCAAGCTGCTTCTCGATCACCAGGGTCAGAAGCATCTTGAGTGTCTCAATACCACGAAGCCACCATTTCGGATGAGAAAATACGTTGAACCGGCCGATCTCAAAGATGGGTTCATCCAGCTCAGGAATCTTTACACCGGCAATCTTCTTGTAGCTGAGCTTCACCTCCCGGATGCGCAGCAGCGAAGGATCGAACTCCTCCCACATCGCAAGGTTGCTGTCCTCTTCATCAATCACCTGCTCCAGCCTGACAGCGAGATCTTCTGCTCTCTTCTTTGCTGCCTTGACCTCCATTCTCAGTGCCGCCTCCTTGTTCTGAAGGGTGGGAAGCGCCCTTAGCCTGACATTCAGCTGCTTATCAAGTAGTTGCAGGTAAGTTTTGTTATATTGAAATCTCAGGTTCATCGTGATTAAATTGCCATTGGTAATAAAAACGGTTACTTCTCTGCCGGCCAGTATTTGTTCACAAGATCCTCCCGGATTCCCACCTCATTCCTGGAGAAATGATCGGAAAGCAGTTTCCAGCCTTCATCCAGCATCTCGTTCATCGACAGGTTCACATCGACGGCGAGCAGCTTCTCCTTGTATTGGGTGGAAAACGTCAGTGCCCGCTCATCATATTCAGTGAGGTCAAACCCATTCTCCTGTTTCGTCCTGGCGTTCAGCGCATCTGCATACAACCTGATCGCCGTATTCATGATCTGTGGATGGTCTTCCCGGGTCTGGTCGCCAATCACCAGCTGCTTCAGCCTGGACAGCGAGCGGAATGGATCAATCAGCACTTTCCCAACCTCTGTATCCCGCCGCAGGAACAGCTGTCCTTCGGTAATATAGCCCGTATTATCGGGTATGGCGTGGGTAATATCTCCGCCTGAAAGCGTGGTTACCGCAATGATCGTAATTGAACCGCCGTCGGGAAACTGGACCGCCTTTTCGTAGATCTTGGCAAGATCGCTGTACAGTGACCCGGGCATGCTGTCCTTGGAGGGAATCTGGTCCATCCTGTTCGACACGATAGACAACGCGTCTGCATAAAGGGTCATATCGGTAAGCAGGACCAGCACCTTTTCATTCTTCCCTGAAGCATAATGCTCCGCAGCTGCCAATGCCATGTCCGGCACCATAAGCCGCTCCACAGGCGGGTCGTCCGTTGTATTGACAAATGCAATGATCCTGTCAAGCGATCCGGCATTCATAAAACTCTTTTTATAAAACAGGTAGTCATCGTTCGACAGCCCCATTCCGCCGAGAATAATCTTATCCGCGTCAGCACGCAGCGCCAGCAAGGCCATGATCTGGTTGAAGGGCTGATCGGGATCGGCGAAAAATGGAATTTTCTGCCCGGTTACCAGGGTATTGTTAAGGTCTATCCCGGCGATACCAGTGGTGATCAGCTGGGAGGGTTGTTCGCGGCGGACAGGGTTTACCGAGGGACCGCCGATTTCCTGCTCTGCACCGGTAAGCTCCGGGCCGCCATCGATCGGGTCTCCATAGGCATTGAGGAAACGGCCCTCCATATCCTGTCCGATCCTGAGTGACGGGGGACGTCCGAGGAACATGACCTCTGCGTTCGTTGGAATCCCTTCCGTACCAGAAAAGATCTGGAGGGTGATTTCGTCACCGACAATCTTAACCACCTGTGCCAGCCTGCCACCTACGATGGCAAGCTCTTCATAACCAATATTTTCAGCCTTCAGCGAGCATGTTGCCTTGGTAATCTGACTGATCCTGGTGTATATCCGTTTAAATGCTGTTTTGCTCATTATACTATATTTCTTTCATTGATGAGTGAATCGAGTTGTGTTTCATAGTCCCTGAACTGATCTGAATGAAATTCGGAATAGTTCATCTGTTTCATTACGTTAATGATGCTCCTGAAGTATTCCGCCACCTCTTCGAACTTTGCAAACCGGAATTCGGTGTCAACAATACCAAGCACCTTTTTAAGCATATATTCCTGTCGCTTCAACGGCGTCATCCTGTCAACCTCGTCGAAGCCGTCCTGCTGAAGGATGATAAAATCAATCACCTCCGATTTCCAGAACAGGACGTGGTGTTCAATAGGCACTCCGTCATCTCCAAGGATATTGATCTGTTCCATCACCTCTTTCCCTTTGATAATCATGTCGCGTGAATGTTCGACCATTCCGGTCCACTGATCAGAGATTGTCTCTTTCAGTGACTCCTGCAGCTCTTCGTACTCCATGTACTTTGAATAGCTGTCCACAGGGTCGATGGCAGGATATCGCTTGCTGTCGGCACGCTCCTGAGAAAGAGCATAAAAACACCTGGCAGCTTTCTTTGTCGCCTCGGTAACCGGCTCCTTCAGGTTTCCACCGGCAGGAGATACCGTTCCGATAAACGTAATAGAGCCCGTAGCATCATTGTGCAACTCAACATATCCGGCCCTCGCGTAAAAATTGGAGATAATAGCCGGCAGGTCCATCGGGAAGGCATCCGGTCCCGGCAGCTCCTCCATCCTGTTCGACATCTCCCGCAACGCCTGGGCCCACCTCGAGGTCGAATCGGCAAGCAGCAGGACCTTCAGTCCCATGTTGCGGTAATACTCTGCCAGCGTCATGGCCGTATATACAGAAGCCTCACGTGCAGCCACAGGCATGTTGGATGTATTGGCGATAATGGTGGTTCGTTCGATCAGCTTTGCCCCCGTCCGTGCATCTTCGAGTTCAGGAAATTCCTTGAAAATTTCCACAACCTCATTCGCACGTTCACCGCACGCCGCTACAATAACGATATCTGCCTCCGCCTGGCGGGATATGGCATGCTGAAGCACAGTTTTTCCGCATCCGAACGGGCCCGGAATGAAGCCTGTGCCACCCTCTGTGATAGGGTTCAACGTATCAATGGCCCGTATACCGGTCTCCAGTATCCTGAAGGGACGTGGCTTATGGCGGAATGCCTTCAGCGGTCTTTTCACAGGCCATTTCTGGACCATGGTCACGTCCCGCTTCTCCCCCGTTTTGTTCCCGAGGGTGGCAATGGTATCGTTCACCGTATATTTTCCTTCAACAGCGATCGATTCAATCATCCATTCACCCTCCAGGGTAAAGGGAACCATGATCTTATGAGCAATCCTGTTTTCCGTCACCTCTCCCAGCCAGTCACCCGCGATAACGGCAGTTCCCTTTGCCTGCAGGGGAACAAATTCCCACCTCTTCTGATCATTGAGCGGACTGGTATATTCTCCCCTGCGCAGGAATATCCCCTTCATCGCATCAAGGTCATTCTGCAAACCGTCATAATTCCGGCTGAGGATTCCCGGACCGAGGCTCACCTCAAGCATCTTTCCCGAAAACTCAACCTCGGTGCCGGTTTTCAGACCACGGGTGCTTTCAAAAACCTGAACATATGCCTTGTTCTCTCCGATCTTGATAACTTCAGCCATGAGGCTGGCTTCCGGGTGCAGGATCATGCAGATCTCATTTTGCACCACCGGGTCTTTTACATCTACGATAACAAGATTGGCAATTATACCTGATACTTTTCCACGCGTCATTATGAACTATATTATTTGTTGTGTAATAATTATTTACGAATTCCCGGCTGAAGGCATTGTATGCATGCTGTCTGCTGTTGCATGCGATCCATCTTTGATCTGCCTGACCGAGGCATTGATGATCGTTCTGAGTTTTGCTTCGCCTGCTGCTTTGGTCAGTGGTGACCATCGCTCGAGGATCAGCATCTGGAGCAGGTAGCCCAGGATCCGGTCGATGCTGAAATACTCAAACAGGTTCATCTCTTCAATTACCCTCCAACGCAACTGATCATGCTTTTTTTCCTCTTCCGCAAACAATCCGCTGCCGGTATAGGAGAGGATCTCTTCGAACTGTTCAAAATCCGTATCCTTAACAGGCCTGTTTCCTGCCTGCTCCCGCAAGTGCCGTGTATGGAGCGTATCTCCGGTAATGAATTCCTTCGGTTCCAGCTTGTGCTCGCCAGCTTTGACGAAAGCCAGCAGGTTGTTCATGTCATACAAGAAGGTATAGTATTTCTTCAGGAAGTTATCCCCCCGCTCCATGATGAAGCTGTAAAACCCTTCGTCCAGTTCATGCCTGATATGGTTCATATCCGGTTGCGCTTTTCCGGAGCAGTACTGCAACAAAATATGTGTCATATATTCCGGAAGAGGCTCATGGCCAGGCTCTGCAAAAGCAATTGCATCTTCCGGGTTTCTGAAGTCTGTAAGGGAATAACTCCCTGCACCATCTGTCGGCATCTCCCCTGATTCCAGGAAGCGGACAAGGTTCTGATGATCCTTTGCAAGCAGCACGTATTTTACCTGCCGGAAATCATCCGGATGAAGGTGTGCTTCAAGGTATTTTCTGAACGAACCTATGGTTGTCCACAATTTATCACCAAAAGAGATTCCGGGCAATCCCGCTACCAGGAAATGGTAATTTCGTATGGTCATTGATCTTTTCCTCCGTATAAAAATTCAAGGGTTTTTGGCTTAAAATGTTCATCCAGGAATGTCTCAAAAGCCTCATCCGTCACATTGATCTTGTAGTGGCCATTACTGGGCTGGATTTCAAATCCTTTTCCTGTACCACTGTATTTTTCAAGGTTGAGCCCCTTGTTCATGATCCTGCCTGACCGTTCCTTCAGGTAAGCATCCATCTCCGCCAGTTGTTCTTTGGGAACCATGAGTTGCAGGTCTGATTCATCAGTGCAGGGATTCCAGTTACCAACAAGCGTCTCCAGTATCTTCCTGATAAAATGATGGTCGTCGAATGCCTGATTAAGAGGCTCTTTAAGAACGCCTGCCCGAATCAGCTCACTTATTTCCTTTCTCAGGTTAATCAAAGCCTGCTGGGATGAGAGCCGTACTTCAGCATCAATTTTCCTGGCATTTTCTTCAGCCTGTTTTCTTGCATCCTGAACGATCATATCCGCCCTCTTCTCAGCATCACTGATGATTGCTTCTGCTTCATTTTTTGCTTGTTCAATAATGTCAGCTGACTCCTTGTTGGCTTTTTCAAATCCCTCACGATGGATCTTCTCCGTTAGTTCCTTTATTTTGTGGTGCATCGTTGTATGTTTATAATTATTTAACTGTCTGATTGTTTTTACTTCTGATTCTGTCAGGAACAGGTTTCATGATATTATAGTATGGCGTCTCGTTCTTAGGTACGACACTGAATACAGGTACAGTGGCATGATGGATGATCGTCCTGGTAAACGCTCCCAGGTAGTTGTCGCGAATCACCGATTCCTTTCGCGCCATAATCACAAGCATTTCCGGTTTCAATTCATCGGCATAGTTCAGAATGGCCTGTCCAGACATTTCTGGAGGTGATTGAAGGATCACTTTATCGACATCAATGCCCTCTTTTCGGATGATTCTCTCGAACTCCCTGATCTTCTTATATGTGAGGCTGTTTTTTATTTTAATGTCAGCATTCAATACAGACACCAGGTGCAGTTTCGCCTTAAATTTCCTGGCCAGGGAAATGGCCCAGGCCAACTTAATTGCACTGTTTTTAAATATTTCAACCGGAACCATTATATTGCTGATCTGTTGCGGTGTAGGGTCAGAAATGATAGTGAAGACCGGGCATACAGCATCGGCAATTAATTTGTCGGCATTCTCTGTTTTCAGGTAGCTTAAGCGGCTGTTGATCCTTTTTGCTTTTTTGATAATGATGAGGTCACACTCCAACTCAGAAGCTGTTTTCATAATAGCAGACAGGAGTGTCCCGGTCACGATCTTCAGTGAGATATCTTTGGGGACTTCACCTCCGAAATATTTGGTTACCAGCTTTTTAAGCTCTCTCTTCGCTCGCTCCTGATGTTTCTTCAGTCTGTCTGGATTCAATACCCTGTGAAATATTGAATACCTGGAAACCACATTCATCAGGATGATTTCGCCTCCATAAACTTCCTGAAAATGCAGCGCCTGCCGGAGCGGCACCGCAAAATCTGAATTCAGCGGTACAGGAACGAGAATTTTATTCAAATCCCTGTATGGTTGCATCGTGTTATTCATACTATACTTTTTTAATGTCGCTCATTCACTATTCTTGTCTGCTGTTGCCTCAAATCCAGTATCTCAATTACCTGGTATGATCACATTATCAAAAAACATATGTTCTGGCGTTCCTCTTCTGAAATCCGTCGCCTTCACCTGTTTTGAAAGGTGCATAAGAGTGGCCTTGTCAAGTTCAATTTTCTTTGCGTTATCGCAGGTCACAATTTCCACCTCAATGTCATCATCAGGGTGTATATCAGCAAGATAACTTATGTATACATTGGATACTGTGTGCTCGCTCTCAGCAATTACTACGATT
>JAGYMF010000007.1 GCA_018400695.1 Bacteroidales bacterium
TTGAAGGTGTTGCATTGTTTGCTATTGTGGTAGCACTGCTATCAGACAGTGCATAGAGAAAAATGACCCGCAACCACGTGTTGCGGGTCGTTCATTGAAAATTTAATTCATAATATTATGGATCTTGTAACTCCCGGAATAGGAATGATCTTCTGGACGACGTTGTTCTTCCTGGTATTGCTCCTGCTGTTGAGGAAATTTGCCTGGCCGGCTATTCTTTCTGCTGTGCATGCCCGGAATGAGAGCATCAGGAAAGCTTTGAAATCCGCTGAAAAAGCGCGGGAAGAGATGACAAAGCTCCAGGCAGATAATGAGAAGATTCTTGCTGAAGCAAAGGCAGAGCGCGATGCGATGATGAAAGATGCACGTGATGTAAAGGACAAGATTATTGCTGAAGCGAAGGACAAGGCCTCCGAAGAGGCTGAAAAGCTATTGAAAAACGCCCGTAGTGCGATCCGGAATGAAAAGGATGCTGCCATTGCGGAGCTGAAACAGCAAATGGCTGTGCTTTCTGTTGAAATTGCTGAAAAAATACTGAAGCATAAGCTGAGCGGAGATAAGGAACAGGAAGCCCTTGTTGGTAAACTGATTGACGATATCGATCTGAACTGAAGCGCGCCATGAATGATAGTAAAATACCGGTTCGTTATGCCAGGGCGCTTTTTGAAAGTGCCCGGGAAAAAGAGATCCTTGACGATGTCATGAAAGATATGATAGCGTTGCAGGAAATCTGCACCTTGCCGGAATTTCATTTCCTGGTAAACACACCTGTAATCAGGGTATCTTTGAAATCTGAAATAATGTCCCTTGCGCTTGCAAAAGGATTGCATGAACTGACCCTGTCATTGATGGACCTGCTGATCAGGAATGGAAGGGAACAATATATTGGAGGCATTGTCCGGAATTTTATTGGACTTTATAAAAAGCATAAGGGAATCAGATCGGCTACATTTACTACCGCAGTTGCAATGTCGAAGGAGATAAAAAAAGATGTAGAGAAGGTCATTCAGGAGACGCTTAATCACTCCGTGGAGCTGGAAACCGGGCTGGACAAAGATCTGATCGGGGGATTTGTGATCAGAATAGACGACCTGCAATATGATGCCAGCGTCGCCAATAGTTTAAAAAGAGTTAAACAACGGTTATTGAATCAATAAGAAAAAGTATAGCGTATGGCTCAGATCAAACCTTCAGAAGTATCAGAAATACTTAAAAAACAACTTGAAGGATTTAAAAGTGATGTTGAACTTGAAGAGGTGGGTACGGTACTTCAGGTTGGCGATGGTATTGCGAGGATCTATGGCTTGAACCGCGTTCAGGCAAATGAACTCATTGAATTTGACAGTGGTGTAAGGGGCATTGTACTGAACCTTGAAGAGGATAATGTAGGTGCCGTGTTGCTCGGTCCTTCAGAGAAGATCAAAGAGGGAGATACAGTCAAGCGGACAAAGCGGATTGCTTCTATCAAGGTAGGTGAGAAATTACTGGGCCGTGTGATCAATACCCTTGGAGACCCCCTGGACGGTAAGGGGCCCATATCAGGTGAGCTTTACGAAATGCCAATGGAAAGGAAGGCTCCCGGGGTAATTTTCAGACAACCTGTGAATGAGCCTTTGCAAACGGGGATTAAATCGATCGATGCCATGATCCCTATTGGAAGGGGTCAGCGTGAGCTGATTATTGGTGACAGGCAGACCGGGAAGACTGCTATTGCTATTGATACGATACTTAATCAGAAGGAGTTTTTTGATAGGGGAGAGACGGTTTATTGTGTATATGTGGCGATCGGACAGAAAGGAAGTACCGTTGCCAATGTGCGCAACACGCTGGAGAAGAATGGTGCAATGGATTATACAGTGATCGTTTCAGCAACAGCGTCAGACCCTGCTGCACTTCAGTTTTATGCTCCTTTCGCAGGATGCACGATCGGTGAATATTTTCGGGATACGGGACGCCCGTCACTGATCATCTATGACGATCTGTCCAAACAAGCGGTCTCCTACAGAGAAGTGTCCCTTCTGCTAAGAAGGCCTCCGGGACGTGAAGCGTATCCAGGAGATGTCTTCTACCTTCATTCACGCTTGCTGGAAAGAGCCGCCAAGATCATCGAATCTGATGAGATCGCTGCCAAAATGAACGACCTGCCTGATTCCCTTAAACCGCTGGTTAAGGGAGGGGGTTCTCTGACAGCTCTTCCGATCATTGAAACACAGGCCGGGGATGTTTCAGCCTATATTCCAACCAATGTGATCTCAATTACCGATGGACAGATCTTTCTGGAGCCAAACCTCTTTAATGCAGGAATCCGTCCTGCCATTAATGTCGGCATCTCAGTATCCAGAGTGGGAGGTAACGCGCAAATTAAGGCGATGAAAAAAATCGCCGGTACGCTGAAACTGGATCAGGCGCAGTTTCGTGAACTGGAGGCGTTTGCCAAATTTGGATCTGACCTGGATGCAGCTACGAAGGCGGTACTCGATAAGGGTAGAAAGAACGTAGAGATCCTGAAGCAGGGTCAATATTCACCCTTTCCGGTGGAGAAACAAATCGCTATTATCTACTGTGGAACCAAAGGATTGTTGAAAGATATCAAAATCAGTCAGGTACAGCAGTTCCAGAAAGAATTCCTTGAATTCCTTGAGCTGAAACATAAAAACATCCTGAAGAAATTGTCGGAAGGAAAAATCGATGATGAGATAACCAACGTTCTCGAATCTGTAGCCAAAGATATCGTGGAAGAATTATCAAACAACTAACCCTCAACTAAACTAAGCTCTCAATAATAAAAATGGCTAACCTTAAAGAAATACGGGACCGAAGGGAATCAGTTGCTTCTACAAGGCAGATAACGAGTGCTATGAAAATGGTTGCTGCAGCAAAGTTGAAAAAGGCGCAGGATGCCATTGTCCAGTTAAGACCTTACGCTGATAAATTGCAGGAGATCCTGGGAAGTATTAGTGATAGTCTGAAAGGGGATGAGCAGAACATCTATGCGCAAAGCAGGGATGATGAGAATATACTGTTGGTGTTGATCACCTCAAACAGGGGTCTCTGTGGTGCATTTAACAGCAATGCTATCAAGGCATCCATCCATGCTGCACTGGATACCTATTCTGACCAGATGATGGCCGGACAGGTCGATTTTCTGGCTATCGGAAAGAAAGGAGCCGATTTTCTTAAAAGGAATGGTTATAATGTCATCTTCAATGGCAGTGAGATTTATGATGATCTCAGCTTTGAAAGATCGGTTGAAATATCAGAAATGGTGATGAAACTCTATGTTGCAGGTGATTATGACCACGTGGATATTGTATATAACCAATTCAAAAATGCGGCGACCCAGATCCTGGCCATTGAGCAGTTCCTGCCCATAAAAATGGTGGAGCTGGCAGAAGAAGAGCCTTCCATGGTGCATACAGATTTTATTTTTGAGCCTACCAAGGAGTTTATTCTTAAAGAACTGATACCCAGGTCACTAAAACTTCAGTTTTATAAGGCAACTATTGATTCTTTTGCATCTGAACATGGTGCGCGGATGACTGCCATGCATAAGGCAACCGATAATGCCACGGAAATGATGAAAGAGCTTGCCCTGGAATACAACAAGGCCCGACAGGCGGCTATAACCAACGAGATTATCGAAATTGTGGGTGGTGCAGAGGCCCTGAATGGCTAATCCATGTTTCCTGATTCCTTCAATAATTTTAACCTATCCAGCTGTCTTTTTCATTCTACTATGATGAAGCACTGCTATTGCGCTGAATGTAATGCAATAATGCGTTATGCCCAAGGAGAATTTGCTTGGTTTTGTAGTTTTTCTACTATCTTCGGCACGTCAAAAGATATTTAGGATTGGCTATGCTTTAATTTGTCTGAGAAAATTAGAAAATGGATGTAATCTTACCGTTAGATATCCGGTACAGACGACGATAATATGCTATAAATGGCAAATATATAAATGAATACATTATTATGTCAAAGTATAATTAGGTATACAAAATGAAATTAACAAAACAGTTCAAAGAATTTTTTAACAGCGAAAAGGCAGGCGGACTAATTTTAGTTATCGTGACAGTTCTTTCACTTGTTCTTGCAAACTCTGCCTGGCAAATAGACTATATCAATTTTTGGCATATTGACCTGGGCGGACACAGTATGGTTCACTGGATTAATGACGGGCTGATGACCTTCTTCTTTTTGCTGATTGGATTGGAATTGCAACGAGAAATATACGTAGGAGAGCTTTCCAATATAAAAAAGGCGTCATTGCCCATTTTTGCAGCATTGGGTGGTATGATTGTTCCCGCAGGAATATATTTATTATTTAACTTTGGTACGGACACGCAATCAGGTGTAGGTATTCCAATGGCAACTGATATTGCTTTTGCAGTTGGAATTTTATCCATATTAGGTAATCGTATTCCCGCAGCACTAAAGATATTTTTACTGGCTATCGCAATCGTGGACGACTTAGGAGCAATTATTATAATTGCAATTTTTTATACATCCACGTTGGTTTTGACCAATTTGTTTATTGCTTTGGCCATTTGGGGTTTGCTTATTGTTCTCAACAGACTAAAAGTTAATAACTTAATCCCTTATTTAATAGGGGGTGTAGTCATGTGGTATTTTATGTTGCATTCAGGCGTACATGCTACAATAACAGGAGTTTTATTGGCGTTTGCCATTCCATTTCGAAATGGAGGAGAGAAAACCCCTTCATTTATTCTTCAACATTTCTTACATAAACCAGTAACATTTCTGGTTTTACCATTGTTTGCGATAGCAAACACCTGCATTTCAATTGGCGGCAGTGGGCATAGTATTTTTGAACAAACAAGCAGTTTAGGTATTATAGCAGGGCTTTTGATCGGGAAACCTTTGGGTATTTGGCTCTTTTCATTTATTGCTGTTGGAGTGGGAATTAGTGTAATACCCGGAGGTCTGAAATGGAAAAATATCTTTGGAGTAGGATTATTGGGTGGTATCGGTTTTACAATGTCAATCTTTATTACACTTCTTGCGTTTGATGATATAGATATCATAAACAATTCTAAAATGGCTATTCTTCTTGCTTCTGCTACTGCAGGGATTATCGGCTTTGTTTTTCTAAGACTGACAATGAAGCCACATGTTGAAAATGAAGATGCAATTTGATAATAGAAAATGGCTGTTTACAAATACTAAGAAGCTGATAGATAAGAGAATTTCCTGGTTTAGAGATAACTGCCATTCACCAGGTGACTGAAATCGTCACGGATGTGATGAAGGAGTTCGCCGTTTTTTTCAGCATGTCCAGCCGGCCTTGATTTCGCGGTGTAACTGCGTTCGGAAAACACTTTAACTGCTGTATTCCCCCCAGCTCTTGATCGGGATATCATCCATCTCCATTTTGCAGATGGCATAGATGAACGCACTGGCCAGACGTGCATTGGTAATTAGCGGGATGTTGAAATCCACTGCTGAACGCCTGATGGTGTAATCGTTGGATAATTCATGGGAGGTGAGGTTTTTTGGGATGTTGATCACCAGGTCGATCTGACCTCCTGCCAGATGATCCAGCACATTGGGCTTTTTGTCTTCATCCGGCCAGGCAAGATCGATCGAATCAAAACCGTTGAGCCTTAAAAACTCATGGGTTCCGTGTGTGGCGAACAGGTTGTACCCCTTCCCGATAAGCATCCTGCAGGAATTAATCAGTTCAACCTTGGAGCGCATGGGGCCCGTGGAGAGAAGGATATTCTTTTTAGGAATGGTATACCCTACAGACAGCATCGCCTTTAGAATCGCTTCGTAATAATTGTCTCCTATACATCCTACCTCGCCGGTAGATGACATGTCTACACCAAGCACAGGATCGGCCTTTTTAAGCCTGCTGAATGAAAATTGTGGTGCTTTGCAACCGATATGGTCAAGGTCAAAAATCGATTTATGTGGCTTTTCTACTGGAGCATCCAGCATGATGCGCGTGGCCTGGTCAATAAGATTGGTCTTTAGAACCTTGGAGACAAATGGCATGCTCCTGGAGGCGCGCAGATTGCATTCGATCACTTTGATGTCATTGTCCTTGGCCAGGAATTGCATATTAAAGGGACCAGAGATATCCAATGCACCAGCCAGCTGGTGGGCAATCTTCTTAATCCTTCTGACAGTTTCAAAATAAATCTTCTGCGGCGGAAATACAATGGTCGCATCACCGGAATGGACCCCGGCAAATTCCACATGCTCAGAGATGGCATAAGAGAACAATTCACCCCCCTTCGCTACAGCATCAATCTCGATCTCCTTTGCCTGTTCAATAAATTCTGAAACCACCACCGGGTACTGCTTCGATACTTTGGCTGCCAGGGTCAGAAAATCTTCCAGTTCCTCACTATTCGACACAACATTCATGGCTGCTCCTGAAAGCACGTAGGATGGACGAACCAGCAGGGGATAGCCTACCTCACTGACAAACGCTTTGATCTCCGTGAGGCTTGTAAGCTCTTTCCAACGGGGTTGATCAATTCCAAGTTTGTCGAGCAGCATGGAGAATTTATGGCGGTTCTCTGCATTGTCAATAGAAGTTGGAGAGGTGCCCAGAACATGTACATCGAATTGATGCAGCCGCAGAGCCAGGTTGTTGGGGATCTGTCCCCCTACCGAAACGATCATCCCCTTGGGATTCTCCAGGTCGTGGATGTCCATGACACGCTCGAACGATAATTCATCAAAATAGAGCCGGTCGCAAACATCGTAATCGGTCGAGACGGTTTCCGGGTTGTAATTGATCATGACAGACCGGTATCCCTGCTCGTTAATCGTTTTCAGGGCATTGACACTGCACCAGTCGAACTCTACACTGCTTCCAATCCGGTAGGCTCCGGAGCCCAGAACTACCACTGATTGCCGGTCGTTGTAAAATTCAATGTCATGTTCCCTGCCGCTATACGTCAGGTAAAGGTAATTTGTAAGGGCCGGGTACTCAGCTGCGAGGGTGTCAATTTGCTTAACATAGGGCAGGATATTTCGCTTTTTTCTGTGCTCGCGGACCTGGTGCATCTCCTCGGTAACATCGCCGTTCAGGATAATCCGGGCCAGCTGGAAATCGCTGAAGCCATATACCTTGGCTTGCAGCAGCAAAGTATCATCCAACGCTTCAAGTGACGAAACCTGCTCCAGCTCATTTTTCAGGTCAAAGATGTTTTTTAACTTTACGAGAAACCATTTATCAATCTTCGTCAGATCATGGACCTGGTTGATCGTATACCCTTTTTCAAAGGCCTTTTCAATAACAAGCACACGCATGTCAGTGGGTTCGGTCAACTCTTTTTCAAGATCATCGAATGAAAGATTTATATTTCCGACAAAACCATGCATTCCCTGTCCGATCATCCTGATTCCCTTCTGAATGGCCTCCTCAAAAGTGCGTCCGATAGCCATCACTTCTCCTACGGATTTCATGCTGGAATCGATCATCTTTGATACACCGCTAAATTTGTTGAGATCCCAGCGCGGTATCTTGCAGACAATATAATCGAGCGCAGGTTCAAAAAACGCAGAGGTTGTTTTGGTAATGGAATTTCTCAATTCATGCAATCCATATCCCAATGCCAGCTTTGCAGCGACAAATGCCAGCGGATAACCGGTGGCCTTGGATGCCAGTGCTGAGGACCTTGAGAGACGGGCGTTCACCTCGATCACCCTGTAATCTTCTGATTCAGGATCAAGTGCATACTGAACATTGCACTCTCCGATGATGCCGATATGCCGGATGATCTCAATAGCCAGTTTTCGTAATTTATGGTATTCACTGTTGGTAAGCGTTTGCGACGGAGCTACAACAATGCTCTCCCCGGTATGAATGCCCAGGGGATCGAAGTTTTCCATGTTGCATACGGTGATACAGTTGTCATACTTGTCACGCACAACCTCGTATTCTACCTCCTTCCAACCCTTCAGTGACTCTTCAACCAGGATCTGATTGGAGTAGGAAAAGGCATTGGTGGCGAGCTGCTGAAGCTCATCACGGTTGTTGCAAAAACCACTGCCCTGTCCTCCCAGGGTGTAGGCTGCCCTTATAATGATAGGAAAACCAAGCTTTTCCGAAGCTTTGTGCGCATCGGCAACCGTGGTAACAGCTATGCTGCGCGGGGTTTTGATGTTGATCTCCTTTAGCTTTCCGGAAAAAAGCTCCCGGTCTTCTGTGTCCATGATCGCCTGTACAGGCGTGCCCAGCACCCTGACATTGTATTTTTTAAGGATTCCCTGCTGGTACAACGCTACTCCACAATTCAGCGCGGTCTGTCCGCCAAATGCCAGCAATATGCCTTCGGGTTGCTCTTTAATGATCACCTTCTCAACAAAATAGGGAGTGATGGGTAGAAAATAGATCTCGTCAGCAACCTCTTCAGAGGTCTGGATCGTCGCAATGTTTGGATTGATCAGAACAGTACGTACCCCTTCTTCTCGTAATGCCTTTAATGCTTGTGAACCTGAATAATCAAATTCTCCTGCTTCTCCGATTTTTAGTGCTCCTGAGCCAAGGATGAGTACCTTGTTGATTTTTTCAACCATGCTGTCCTGGTATTTGTGTTTGAGTGATCGGTCCGGAGAAACTAACCGCCCCGGCAGATCATGATCCGGGAGCCAAAAATATATAAAAAAAAACAAAATTTGGCATGATTATTTAAAAAAATGCATAATTTTGCAAATTAAATGTATAAAAATACAAAATGAAAGAGAGGAACAGCAGGCTCATGGCCATCAGACGTCTGATTACAAGGGAAAATATCTCATCACAAGAGGAACTGCTATCTATGCTGGAGAAGCAGGGCTTTTCGATGACACAGGCGACGTTGTCACGCGATCTGAAATACCTGAGGGTGGCAAAGATGCCGGATAGCGAAAAGGGATATATTTATATGTTGACAGAGCGGCAACTAAATGATCCGTCAGAAAATTCAGAGCTTCCAATTACTGGGTTTGTCTCTATCGATTTTGCCAGGGGCATGGCCGTGATGAAGACATTGCCCGGACATGCCAGCAGTATTGCCTATGCGCTTGATAATCTGAATTCATATGAGATCGCTGGAACTATCGCTGGTGATGATACCATTCTTATCATTCCGCGCGATGGGGTTGTGAAGAGAGACCTCGTGCACCTGCTAAAAACGAAGATGCCGGGTTTTAGTAATGACCTGGTGAATTAATAAACCAAAAAAAAACATATAAAGTGATGTCACAATTTAATATTTACGTTGCAGGAAGCAATGATTTAACTTATCTGGACCATATTGAGAAGGCTATCTATGATGCTGCAAGGGTGAAGGGAACGGGTATAGCGGTCAGAAGCAGGGATTACCTCTCTGAGAAGATGCTGGAGGGAAAATCTGTGATTGCTTTGCATTCCGATGGCTCATGGGCCGGATTCTGTTATATTGAATCATGGGGGCATAATAAATTTGTTGCCAACAGCGGACTGGTGATTAACCAGTCTTTCAGGGGAAGAGGATTGGCAAAAGCAATCAAGGCTCGTGCACTTGAACTCTCTGAAGAACTGTTTCCTGGTGCAAGCCTGTTTGGTCTTACTACCAGCCTGGCTGTGATGAAAATAAACAGCAGCCTGGGATATAAGCCGGTTACCTTCTCCGAGCTGACGGACGATGATGCATTTTGGAAAGGATGTGAGTCGTGCCCCTATTATGATATTCTCGTACGAACCCGCAGGGCCCATTGCCTCTGTACGGGAATGTTGAAGGAGGGAAACAGGGATGTTAACACAAAAGGTGAAGCCAAGGCTACCGAACCGGAACGGGCTGCATGAAAAATAGATAAAAAATGGAAAAAAAAGAAAAAATATTGCTTGCTTTCAGCGGTGGACTGGATACTTCATTTTGTACTGTTTACCTGGCAGAAGAGAAAAATTATGAGGTGCATACGGCCATTGTAAATACAGGTGGATTCAATGATGAGGAGCTGTCCCGGATGGAAGCGCATGCGATCAGATTGGGTGCTGTCTCACACAAGGTGTTGGACGTAACAGAGAATTATTACAAAAATTGTATTCGTTTTATGCTCTTCGGAAACGCCCTGCGCAATAGAAACTACCCGCTGTCAGTTAGTTCTGAACGCTCCTTCCAGGCCATTGCCATAGCCGGGTATGCGAAAAAGAGGGGGTTCAGAAAGATTGCCCACGGATCCACTGCAGCGGGCAATGACCAGGTGAGGTTCGATCTTACAATGCAGGTGATCTCCCCGGAAATTGAGGTGATCACCCCTATTCGTGATCTGAAAATTTCACGCGAAAAAGAGATTGAATACCTGGAAAAGAATGGGATCAGTATGGCGGCCAGGGAGGTCAAATATTCTGTTAATAAAGGAATTTGGGGAACCAGTATCGGGGGAAAGGAGACATTGACAAGTGAGCTTGAATTACCCGATAGTGCTTATCCTTCAGGGGCTCCTAAAACTGGGACTGAAGTCGTGGAAATTGAGTTTTTCAAAGGTGAGCCCACAGGCTTCAATGGAAAAAAAATGTCCCCCCTGGAGGTAATTGCTGAACTTGAAAAGGCCGGTTCAGCATATGCTGTTGGCCGGGATGTGCATGTGGGAGATACCATCATCGGTATCAAAGGCCGTGTTGGATTTGAGGCCCCTGCAGCAAGACTGCTTATCGATGCCCACCTGGCATTGGAGAAACATGTACTTACCCGCTGGCAGCTCCATTGGAAAGAACAGACGGGAAGCTGGTATGGAATGTTTGTTCATGAGGCTCAGTTCCTGGAGCCGGTAATGAGAAACCTGGAAGCTTTCCTGGAATCCACCCAGGAGCGGGTTACAGGAAAAGTGACCATGAGGTTGAGACCATACCATCACTGCGTTACCGGTGTGTCCAGCGCCTTTGACCTGATGGATGCAGATTTTGCTGCATACGGAGAAGAAAATCGTGGCTGGACCGCAGCGGATGTGGACGGGTTTACAAAATTACTGGCCAATCAGCAAAAAATCTGGCACTTGAAAGGTCGGAGCCGCTAACAGTATGGGTTTTTTCTTTTTCTGCCGGTTCAATATTATAGCAGAGAATGTGAATGAATACGTAAGATTATAAAAATATGAAAAAAACAGGGATCATCGGTGCTGGAAACATCGGTGGAGCAATTGCCAGGGGACTGGTGAAGTATGGAGGACATCCGGCAGACAATGTGGTGATCAGCCGCAGAAAAGAGGCGTTGCTGGAACCTTTCCGGAAGCTGGGGATGGACGTTGAAACAAACAACATGGCCGTGGCAGAGAAGTGCGGAGTGATAATTCTTGCTGTTCTTCCCGGACAGGCTGAAAATGTGATCAGGGAAATCCTGCCGGTGCTGGAAGCAGACAGGCACATCCTGGTAAGTGTTGTTTCAGCTGTTTCAATTCCAGAGATAGAAAAATGGGTGGATAAAAAGATTCCGGTGGTCAGAATCATGCCCAATACTGCCGTTGAATTCGGAGAGTCGATGACCTGCATTGCCGGTAACGATCCCGGTGCTGAAAAAATTGTTGAAGCACTCTTCGATCCAATGGGCTCTACGATGATTATCAGTGAGCGGCTGATGCCTGCGGCTACCATCCTGGCTGCATGTGGAATTGCTTTTTTCCTGCGGTTCATAAGGGCAGAGACCCAGGGTGGAATTCAAATCGGATTCCATGCTGAAGAGGCTGGAAAAATAGCCGCACAGACGGCCAAAGGAGCAGCACAGATCCTGCTCAGTACTGGAAACCATCCAGAAAGGGAGATCGATAAGGTGACCACCCCAATGGGTTGTACCATCGCAGGACTGAACGAGATGGAACATTATGGTCTGAGTTCTGCCCTGATCAAAGGCATTATCACTTCACATGCCGGTATTAGCGGTCTGAAATGAACCAGTTGGAAAAATATACGGAGCTGTTGTTGCAGATGCTTGCAATACCAGCCCTGAGCCGGAATGAAGACAGCCGTGCGACATTTCTTGAACACTGGTTCTTAGCAGAAGGATTCACCGTGGAAAGAGTAGTAAACAACCTGGTGGTTACAGCTGGATGCAATCCCGCATATGCCACATTGCTGCTGAACTCCCATCTGGACACTGTTGCTCCTGGCGACGGCTGGAGAACAGATCCGTATCAGCCGTTATCAGTGAACGGGAGGATTACTGCACTGGGCAGTAACGATGCTGGTGGTTCAGTGGTGGGGTTGACAGCTGCTTTTTGTCAGCTTACTAAAATGGATAAGGCAGACGGTATCGTCCTGGTAATCTCTGCAGAAGAGGAGGTCAGTGGGAAAAATGGAATCACTGCCGTGATCCCACTGTTGAAAGCCATTCAGTTTGCTATTGTAGGAGAACCTACAGCCATGCAGCCGGCCGTGGCAGAGCGCGGACTCATGGTGATTGATGCCCAGGCAAAAGGTGTTGCAGGCCATGCAGCACGTGATGAGGGGGAGAACGCGATATATAATGCAATCAAAGATATTGAGAGGATCAGGAAATTATCGTTCGATGATCCCTCTGAATGGTTGCGTGATCCTTCATTGAATGTAACTATGGTTAATGCCGGTACGGCACATAACGTCATTCCTGCAATATGCGATTTTGTAATCGATGTGCGGAGCAATGACCGGTACACAAATCAAAGACTTCTTGATTTGCTGAGAGAGGTCTGTAATTCCAGCCTGAAACCCCGATCTATGAGGCTGAACAGCTCCTCCCTTTCACCTCAACACAGGGTGTTTCGGCTGCTTAGGGAGATGCAGCTCAAACCTTTTGGTTCACCTACACTGTCGGATATGGCACTGCTGGATGTGCCAGCAGTGAAGATGGGTCCGGGAGACTCCTCCCGCTCACATACAGCCAATGAATATATCGACATTCTGGAGATCGAACAGGGAATCGAACAGTATATCCGCCTTATCAGAATGATTGCTGAATGAAGAATTTTCCGGAATACGTAAATATAAAAGAACAGGAATATGAAATTATGGGAGAAAGAGAAAAAAACGGAACAGGAGGTCATGCAGTTTACCGTTGGTGACGATCCGCAATTTGACAGGTTACTGGCTCCATACGATGTGATCGGCTCTATGGCACATGCAATTATGTTGGGAGAAACAGGTATCATTCCTGTTGAGGAGTCGGTGTTGCTGAACGATGCGCTGGCAGCATACTATCCCGTTACACTTTCCGGCGATTTCCAACTGGCACCCGATGATGAGGATATTCACAGCCACCTGGAGAACCTTCTTCAGCAAAAGCTGGGCGAACCGGGAAAAAAGATCCATACCGCACGTTCACGGAACGACCAGGTGATGATGGCCATGCAGTTGATGATGAAGGAGGAATACAGACAGATAATCAAGGATGTACAGCTGCTGTTTGACACCCTGGTATCACAGGCAGAAAAATATAAGGATATACTCATTCCGGGATATACACATACACAGATCGCCATGCCTTCTTCCATCGCTGTATGGTTGGGAGCGTATGCAGAATCACTGGTGAATGACCTCCAGGTCTCTGCGGGAATTATCCGCGTACTGGACCAGAATCCACTTGGGTCTGCTGCAGGATATGGTTCTTCATTTCCGGTTGACCGGGATATGACAACAAATCTGGCCGGATTCAGGGATCTGCAGGTCAGTTCTGCATCGCCACAACTGAATCGGGGGAAGATGGAATCGTTAATGACATTTGGAATTGGTACCTTTGCACAAACGATGTCCAGGCTCGCTTCGGATATGATACTGTTTATGAACAGTGATATGGGCTTCATCTCTTTCAAAGATGAGCTGACAACCGGGTCCAGTATTATGCCGCACAAAAAAAATCCGGATGTATTGGAACTCGTAAGGGCACATTGCAATACCGTGCAACAGATGCCCGCTATGCTGAACAGCCTTTCGGCCAACCTGGTGTCAGGTTATCACCGTGACTTTCAGCTGACAAAGGAAATTCTTGTTCCTGCGATCCGGAAGATCAGACAGTGCTTGTCAATGATGAACCTGATGGCCTCATCCATGGTTCCGAAGGAAAAAATCCTGGAGGATGAAAAATACAGCCTGCTTTTTTCCGTAGAGGAGGTAAACAAAAAGGTAATGAATGGCTTGCCTTTCAGGGATGCCTACCGGGAGGTGGCAAAAGAGATTGATCAAGGTCGCTACAGTCCGCGTCACGGTACGGCCTACACCCATACAGGCAGCATTGGCAATCCTGGAATTGACAGGATCAGGGCGAAGATGAAAAAGACCCTGACCGATATAGAGATAAGGCCTGCAAATGCAGTTTTTGAATCATTAAAAAACCATTATCATTATTTAGACACAACAAATTGAAAAAGTGAAACACAGGGAGTTACTAAAGAGCAAACAGCGAATTATTATTAAAGTAGGAACCGCACTGATCACCCATGAAAATGGAAAGATCAACCTTTTGAACCTGGAAAAGCTGGCGCGGGTGATCGCTGGCCTTCAAAATGAAGGAAGGGAGATCATTTTGATTACCTCCGGAGCCGTTGGAGCCGGGATGGGTATCCTGAACCTGAATGAAAAACCGGATAGTGTAGTTCAAAAACAGGCCCTCGCGGCCGTGGGACAGGCAGCTTTATTGCGGATGTACGAAACCTTTTTTAAGGAATACGACCAGACCATCGGACAGGTCCTGCTTACAAGGGATGGCATTGAAGAACCTGTAAGAAGAAGAAATGCGAAAAATACAATAGAACGGTTGCTGGAGATGAATGTCACCCCGGTGATCAATGAAAATGATACGATATCAACGGTCGAAATTGAATTCGGTGACAATGATATGTTGTCTGTGCTTGTCGCTGAACTGATTCATGCTGATTTACTGATTATTTTAACCACTACAGATGGTGTATTTACTTCCGACCCGAAAGTAGACAGCAAGGCAAGACAGGTGTCGACAGTGATGAAGGCCGGAAGGGATCTGAAAGGGGTTGTGACAGATGGAAAGTCAAATCTTGGTTCGGGTGGAATGCAATCCAAGATAGAGGCGGCAGAGCTGTGCCGTCAGAAAAACATTGACGTAGTTATCGCAGATGGATCGGAGGCAAATGTGATTTATGATATCCTTGATGGAGAAAAACATGGAACCTTCTTTGTCAGCAAATCCACGGACCAGAAGTCGTCCGAATAACCCGCAGCGAACTATTATACACGTACATCAACTTCAAAAACAGATAATTTATGGTACAGAAGGAGATCAATGAAATTGGGAAAAAGGCAAAAAAAGCTTCATACGAACTGGCCCATTTGGGAACACTTGAGAAGGATGAAATACTGAATGGTGTGGCTTCCGGACTGCTGGAAGCTACGGCCGATATCCTGGCAGCCAATGAAAAAGACCTGGCGATGGCCGATAAAATGGGACTGAAGGGAGCGATTGTTGACAGGCTGACACTGAACGCGGAGCGTATCAAGGGCATTGCTGAAGGGCTGGAGCAGATAGCTGCACTGGATGATCCCGTGGGGGAAGTGCTCGAGATGAAAAAGCGTCCCAACGGTCTGATGATTGGAAAAAAGCGCGTTCCGATGGGAGTTGTCGGTGTGATCTATGAATCAAGGCCCAATGTGACAGCTGATGTGGGCGGACTATGTATCAAGACCGGCAATGTCTGTGTGCTGCGGGGAGGAAAGGAGGCATTTAACTCAAACCTTGCCATTGTAAATATTTTCCGGGAGGTGATCAGCAGCAAGGGATACGATCCTGATATGATACAGCTGGTAACCAATACCACCCGTGAGAGTGCCAACGCGTTGATGAAGCTGAATACTTACCTGGATATTCTCATTCCAAGGGGAGGTGGGGGACTTATTCGGGCGGTGGTGGAAAACAGTACGGTGCCTGTGATTGAAACAGGGGTGGGTAACTGCCATGTGTTCGTTGATCGTACAGCCGACCTCGAAATGGCGACGAAAATTGTGGTGAATTCCAAAACCCACCGTCCCGGTGTATGCAATGCAGCTGAAAGCCTGCTGATCCATGCCGGTATTGCAGAGAAGGCAATTCCCATGATCGGCAAGGCGCTTCTGGATGCAGGTGTGGAAGTAAGGGGGGATGACCTGGTTTGTCATTTGCTGACAGATGCAAAGCAAGCTACCGAAAAGGACTGGGCAACCGAATACCTCGATTACATCATCAGTGCAAAAGTGGTTAATTCCCTCGAAGAGGCTATTGCACATATCCATACTTACGGTTCTTCACACTCCGAATCTATCGTCACTTCCGATTATGCAAATGCACAGTATTTTCTTGACAGGGTGGATGCTGCTGCTGTGTATGTGAATGCATCCACAAGGTTCACTGATGGCTTTGAGTTTGGGTATGGTGCAGAAATCGGGATCAGCACCCAGAAATTGCATGCCCGCGGACCAATGGGGCTCAGGGAGCTTACCACAACGAAATATGTGATTTACGGAGATGGACAGATCAGAAAGTAGATCGTTTTAATTCACTATTCTTTTGATGCAATTATCATATCGATAAATTTATCGAAGAGGTATGCTGTATCGGTAGGTCCGCCAGAAGCTTCAGGATGAAACTGTGTTGAGAAGAAGGGCTTTGTCTTGTGCCGCATCCCTTCATTTGTTTGATCATTCAAGTTTATAAATAGTGGTTCCCAATCTGTTGTAAGTGTATCATTGTCGATGGCAAAGCCATGGTTCTGTGACGTGATATAGGCCCTGTTGGTTCCTACTTCAAGTACAGGCTGGTTATGGCTCCTGTGACCATACTTCAGTTTATAGGTATCGGCATTGGCCGCCAGGGCCATCAACTGGTTCCCCAGGCAAATACCGAAAATGGGCATATCTTTGCCATAAGCTGTCGATAACTGCTCAATGGTCGCGTGGCACTGCTTCGGATCTCCCGGGCCGTTGGAGATAAACAAACCATCGTAATCCTCATTTGAAATGTCATGGTTATAAGGAACCCTGATCACGGTGGTATCCCTCTCCAGCAGGTAACGGATAATGTTGTACTTCACCCCGCAGTCGATGAGCAGAATCCGGTGTTTACCGGAACCGTATACTTCCCTCTTTTTTACCGTGACCTGTTCCACCAGGTTTACCTGGTTGGGATCATACCAATCAGGCTCAATATCGTTGAATATCACCTTTCCCAGCATGGATCCTTTTTCCCGTAATACTTTTGTCAGCATCCGTGTATCAATGCCAAAAATTCCGGGAATCCCATTTTCCTTCAGCCAGTCACCCAGGCTCTTCTCAGCATTCCAGTGAGAATACTCTGCGGAATAATCACTGATGATCAACGCAGAAATATGGAGTGTGTGGGATTCAAAAAAGCGGTAGAGGTTATGCTCTTCTTCGTGATCCGGCACACCATAATTGCCAACAATTGGATAGGTGAGCACCAACAGCTGACCCCGGTAGGAGGGATCGGTGAGACTTTCCGGGTAACCGGTCATGGCCGTGTTGAAAACCACTTCGCCCGCAGCACTTCCTTCATAACCGAAGGAGTAGCCATCAAACGTACTTCCGTCTTCCAGCTTCAGCCGGATCTTTTGATATTTCATAGATTCCCAGTAAAATGATCACTTATTTAAAAAACGGTTTAATATATCATCTGCCTGCTCCGGGGAGAGACTCTTTGCAACGATCCGCTTGTCCTTATCCAAAAGGAAGAGCTGTGGAAAGCTTAGCAGGTTGTATTGGTCCCTGAAGTCGTTGCTGTATGGACTCCAGCAGTTAATCCAGTCAATGGTCCCATGTTCATTGACAAAATCGACCCATTTGATCTTGCCTTCAACGGAGTTGATAACATGTATGGACAGTACCTGTACACCCTGGTCCCTGTATTTTTTGAAAACTTCATATAACGCAGGGGTAGATTTTTTACAATGTCCGCAGTCTGCCTCCCAGAAATAGAGCAGTGTATATTCCGCAGTAATTTGCGACAGGCTGAAAGTATATCCAACATAGGGATCGCTTTTTATGTCATCGTCCATCTTTGCCATTTCGAAGTGTTCCGCGGGAATTCCTCTCAGTTCAAAATCAGGTGCAATATTTCCGATAAAGGTAGGCTTGCTTTTCTTCAGGTTCTCGCTGAGTTTGTCGATAAACTCGGGACTGCTCCAGGTAGCTTCCGGTATATAGTATTTTTCTGCAAGATGAAAATAGACCTTGTCCATTCCCATGATCTTGCTTTCTGCATAGTTATTAAAAAGGGTGATGAGCATGTAACGGAAGATCTCTTCATCGGATCTTGCTTTTTCCATGAGCCTGTCTACAGCGATGATCAGTGAATCAGGATGTTGAGGAACCACACGGTTGATGTAAGTCTTTAATTTTGTTTCGTAGAGCGGGGTGTGCAGCAGCCTGATATCGGAAAAATCAAAATGGTCCAGGTAATGGTTTTTTATGTATGTATACCTGATGGAATCTTTCTCTCTCTTTGTCCCGGTAACAATCTCTTCAGGAACGGAGACCTCCCTGGTAGCGTTCAGGAATGTGGAAAAGAAAGTTCCCCGGTTTTCAGTGATCATGGCCTCGATGTAGGCCATCATCTCTTCGTTAAGGGCCTCCATTTTTTTTCTTGTCCGGCTGGAATCTGCACTGTTTTTTGCCGTTTCCAGATCCTTTGCATATTGCTGTTGCAATGCTCGTTTTTCAGTCAGGTACTGTTTGTAACTGTAAAAAAGTTTGTTTTCAGCGGATCCCTCAAAAACCGTTTTCCCTGTCAGATCAGCACTGTCTGCCGATATGGAAAAGTGCTGGTCATCGTCAAGCAGGAAATCAAAATAATAATTCTGATCCATAAACATTATGTACAGTCCTCCGTCGAACGGCTCATTACCGGAAAACTCAGCCTCTCCCAGAAGGCTGACGGTGGCAGTATCCTTGGGCACCATCCTGTTGGTAAAATATTCAGCAAGGATCACCTCCTTTCCGGCAAAATCAGGGACACTCAATTGGATATGGTATCCCTGTGCTGTAAGTGAAACACCGGTAAAAAGAAGGGAAATGAAAAGAAGGCAGTATTTTTTTCTCATATCTTTCATCTTATCAGCAGCACAAATTTAAACATTATAACCAATTTTCCACCCTTAAGCATTTACTGTGTTATAACGTCAATGTCTGTGCCAAAGTTCATAATTAATTTTACCTAAAAATCACATGTATTGCTTGGTGCAGGAAAAAAATGGAATTAACTTCGTTCTTTCTCCTGCAATGCTTAATAATTACTCAATTCAAATGTGATGTATACATTAGCTGAAGCGCAAAAACTGATCGAAAAACATCTTGCCAATATTCGGTTTCCTGAAGAGCCCGGAGAGCTTTACGATCCGGTAAGGTATATTTTGAGTATCGGTGGAAAAAGGATCCGCCCGGCCCTCTGCCTTCTGGCTTGCGATATGTTTGCCGGATCGGTCGATTCAGCCCTTCATCCCGCCACAGCCATTGAGATCTTCCATAATTTTACCCTGCTGCATGACGATATTATGGACCGGTCGGAATTGCGGCGTGGTAACGAAACGGTCCATCTTAAATGGAACGAAAATGTAGCTATTTTATCTGGCGATGTTATGTCGATCCTTGCAGGACGGTTTATGAACGAGGCTCCCGGAGCAGTGCTGAGGAATGTCAATGATGAGTTTCTGCGGACTGCCATTGAGGTTTGCGAAGGGCAGCAGTTGGATATGAATTTTGAACGAAGACTTACAGTGTCTGAGGAGGAGTACCTGAAAATGATCGAGCTGAAGACAGCGGTTCTGATCGCTGCCAGCCTGAAGATCGGTGCAATGCTTGGCGGTGCTGCTGAACGGGATGCCGCAGAGCTGTATCATTTTGGAAAAAACCTGGGGATTGCTTTTCAGCTGCAGGACGACCTGCTGGATGCTTACGGTGATCCGGAAGTTTTCGGTAAAAAACCAGGAATGGATATCGTCGATAATAAGAAAACCATCCTGATGATCACCGCCCTGAGAGAGGCGGATGAAAAACAGAAAGCAGTGTTGAACAATTGGCTTAAAGCAAGCGGTTTTGATCCTGAACAGAAGGTTGCAGAAGTGTTGCGCATCTTCGACGAATTAAGGATAAAAGATACAGTGGAAACGCTGATCAGCAATTATTATAGGTCATCTGTGCAAAGCCTTGACCAACTCAACACCCCCCGCGAAAGGAAGTCTGAACTGTATGCGTTTTCGGAATACCTTATGAAGAGAGAACGCTAACTAGCCCTTGAAAAAAAACTGCTGATTTTTACAAGTGGCTTGCTAGAAGGCTTCATTTTCTTGCAGCCACTAGTTACATGCCTGAATCCGGAATCGGTTCATCCTGTTCATATTGTGTAAGCAGCATTCGTAACTCCTCCATCTGTGAACGGGTTTCATACATTTCCTGATCAACCAGCTGCCTGAACCTGGGCTTCAACGAATTGAAATAGGTGAGCCTCTCGTTCAATACCCGCTGATAATCACTGAGCAGTTCATTGGCTTTTTCCGTTTCACCACACATGTAGTAGCTTTCAATAATTCCCTCATGGTGTATCGTCTGTCCGTTTCTCTGTGCAAAGGTCATTCCCCCTACAAACTGATCATATGGCAGGACAGAATGGGGGGCAAGCTCCATGCACCTGTCAAGCACTTCAACGGCTTTTTCCCGTTCACCCTTTTCAAGCAGGGCCAGTGCAAGCCGGGTATGGAGGTTCCGGAACCGGATGACGGACAGCGTTCTGACAGAATAGTAATCCAGCGTTACATCTTCCGCATTCATCCGGCCCCAGCTGAATTTATTCATGACGATATCGTACATTTTATCCGGATCGATGCGGCCCATCACAAGAATGCTCTCTTGCGGGGTTCTGATCGGTACTACCTGGTATGCAAGCCCGTCCAGCTGGTAATAGGGTTCAAGACCCATGCTGCTGTCAAAACCGCCGGCTGTGAAGTAGATCGGCCGCTTCCAGTCATTCTGTGCAAAGATATCCAGCTGTGCCATATTTCCCTTGAGTATCTGCTCATTGGGGGTGAGCTGGAACCTGACATCATCCACGATCTGACCGGCATCTTCCGGTTTCACGATTCCGTTTTCCACTACGGTGGCAGAATCGACTTCAATTACAATCTTGTGGGTCGGGATATAATCAACTTTGTTACCGTTTCGAAGGGTCAGTTGCGTCTGCGCATTGTTGCTTTTAATGAAGTTGGAGATATAATCTACCGTAGCCCATCTTTCATTCTCCCTGACAATGAGAGAATTGTTGGTTCCGTCTCTGTATTTTGAGTTGGGGAGTGAGAGCGGTAATGGTTCTGATTTATAGGCCTTCATCTTCATCTGGTCGATGTGCCACTCGGTATTGAAAAGCATCATGTTTACCACCCTGACGTCAGTGCGAATTCCCTCTACCTCCTGCAGGTACCAGAGTGGGAAAGTGTCGTTGTCGCCGACAGTGTAGATGATTGCATTCTCGTCACACGATTCCAGGTAGTTCTTGGCAATATCCCTGGCGACGTACCGCCCTGAACGATCGTGGTCGTTCCAGTTCTGGGTGGCCATCAGCATGGGAACCCCCAAAAAAGCGATGATAAAACTGAAGACAGCGGCCGTTTTCATTGATAACCACCGGTGGAGCGTCATTGCCAGTCCTGCCACCCCCATGCCTATCCAGATGGAGAAGGCATAAAAAGAGCCTGCATAGGCATAATCGCGTTCACGTGGCTGAATGGGACTCTGGTTGAGATAGACGACAATGGCAATTCCTGTGAGGATAAACAGGAAAAGAACAACCCAGAAATCTTTCAGGTGTTTCCGGAGATGAAAGAAAAGACCGATCAGACCCAGGATCAGGGGAAGGAAATAGTAGGTGTTTCTTGCAGGATGATTGACCATCTCTTCTGTCAGCTTGTCCTGGTTTCCAAGCCACAGGCTGTCGATACCTTTAATGCCACTTACAACCCTGCCATCAAGAATTCCTCCGTGGCTCTGTACGTCATTCTGACGGCCTACAAAATTCCACATGAAGTACCGGAGATACATATGTCCCACCTGGTAACGCAAAAAGAATTCAATGTTGTCCAGGTAGGTTGGGTTTTTCGGATCTTTGATGGTTCCATACTGAATGTAGCTTTGCCTGTGCTGACCATCGGGACTGTACATGCGCGGAAAGAGACTCTTCCCCTCTTTGTATTTTACTTCTGCCTTTCTGGATCCTACTTCGTAACGGTTGGTCTCCTTGTTCAGGATATATAAAGGTTTGGTGTATTCAACGGATTCGATCTCTGCATTGTACTGGTGCCCAAAAACCAGCGGCCGGTCACCATACTGTTCCCTGTTGAGGTACGATAGCAGTGCAAAAGCATTGTCGGGCCGGTTTTCATTCATCGGTGGCTGGGCTGTTGACCGTATAATGATCAGGGCATAGGATGAATAACCAATGAGAATTACCGTAATGCCTGTCAGGATGGTATTCAGTAATACACGCTTTTTTATGAATTGTGTCCTGTAAATACCATATGCCAGCAGTGCCAGCAGAAGAACAAAATATACCAGGAGTCCGGTATTGTAATGAAGTCCGAAGCCGTTGGTAAAGATCAGTTCAAAATAGGTGCCTGCCTTTACAATTCCAGGAATGATGATGTACATGATGGAACCAAGGATGATCACGGAGACGAGGACCGCCTTGATGATCCCATTCCGGGTAACAGGGTATTTCCTGAAATAATATACCAGCACAATGGCCGGAATTGCCAGGAGATTCAGAAGGTGCACACCAATAGAGAGTCCAATCAGGTAAGCAATCAGGATCAGCCAGCGGTTGGAGTATTCCTGGTCAGCAATGTTTTCCCACTTCAGAACAGCCCAGAAAACCACCGCTGTAAAGAGCGAAGAGGTGGCATAAACCTCTGCTTCAACCGCCGAAAACCAGAAGGTGTCGGAAAAAGTATAGGCCATGGCACCGATAAAAGCACTTCCCATTACCAGTATGTAATGGGTCATATGATGATCACGTTCATTCTTGATGAAGATCTTCCTCAGCAGGTGCGCAATGGTCCAGTAAAGGAAAAGAATGGTGAAGGCACTGCTGGCAGCAGATAACGCGTTGTACATTTTTGCCACGTTTGCCGGATCACTGGCGAACAGTGAAAAGAGCCTTCCGAGAAGCATGTATAACGGGGCTCCGGGGGGATGCCCGATCTGCAGCTTGTATGAGCTGGCAATGAATTCGCCACAGTCCCACAGACTTACAGAGGGTTCAATAGTGAGCAGGTAGACGATGAGGGCGATAAGGAAACTGAACCACCCAAGAACCAGGTTATATCTTCTGAAATTATTCATCATTACGAAAAGAATAAAGATGTTAAGGCCACGAATTTAAGATTTTTTTGTTATCCGGCAGAGATAAAATTGATTAACTGATGATTGATTTCCAGCTTTCCGGGCCTGGCAATGGAAGCTGACAGGTACGAATTTTATGTTAAAAATTGATGAATTCCACCAGGAACCATATATTTGTACCTTCACTAACTGAAAATGTGATGGGCGCAAAAAATCTCCATTCTTCTGAAGAGGTGATCTATTCAACGTATCCGGAATTTGAATATGAATATGCCAACATTCATGAGCAAACCACACTGAAGCCTGAAGACCAGGAACTGATCATATCCCTGGAAAAACGGAAGATCGATGGCGCACCTGTAACAGTTATCAGCGGTTTTGTCGGGAAACGGATGGACCTGATCTGTATCGGAGATAAACTGTCGGAGGTTTGCAGGACCGACGGTTCAACGCGGATGTATGAAATTATTCTGTTACGTGATGTGCGAAAAAGAGCTTATGTCTATCTTCGAAACAGTGGTTACAAAGTTCGGTTTGCGCTGGAGCATTAGGAGGTTCGGAAATTCTTTCCGTTATCTGTATCATTTTCTGATTTTACTCTGCCTTTCGGCCTGGCAGGTAAATGGTATTGCACAGTTTTATGAATATGGACAAGACCGGGGGATGATCCGCTGGAACCAGTTTAATAGTGAGCATTACAAGATGATCTATCCATCGGGCCTCGACAGCCTGGTGATGAGTTTTGCCGATAAACTTGAATATTTCTATCCGCACCAGTCAGCTGTGCTCGACCATGAACACGGGTTGATGCCGGTTGTTATTCATAACGAATCCAGCTTTTCCAACGGTGTGTTTGTGTGGGCACCCAGGCGACTGGAGATCTTTACCAATCCGGATCCCAATGGGTATCCGCAGGACTGGATGACACAGCTGGCGTTGCATGAAGGCAGGCATGCGGTGCAGGTTTCCAAGCTCGACCAGGGATTCAGCAGGGCATTATCTTTTATCGCCGGTGAGCAGGCCGTGGGAGCCATTACCGGTTTCCTGCCACTCTGGTATCTTGAGGGAGATGCAGTGGATGCCGAAACCCGGTTCTCATATACCGGCAGGGGCCGTCTTCCCTCCTTTGAGATGGGAATGAAAGCACTCCTGGTGGAAAAAGGACAGCGCTACCCCTTCTCCAAAGCAGTGCTGGGATCCTACAGGGATTATGTGCCTGACCATTATCAGCTCGGGTACCTGATGGTGCGCTATGGCCGTCGAACCTATGGTAACAGCTTCTGGACGGACATGGAAGATTATGCGGCAACCAAACCCTATCTGTTGGTGCCTTCCCGTTTCAGCATGAAAAATTACGGTGTAGGATCAAAAAATGAGCTCTATAACAGCTCCCTGGATTTTTATGAAGCGCACTGGAGAAATACCAGTAAACAAAGAATTCCGGATAGTACCAGGCGCTGGAGCAGTGCAACGCATAAAGCCTATACCAATTATCGTTTTCCGCAACCTGCCGGCGATTCTGCGATTGTTGCACTGAAAACAGGATTGGACCAGATTCCTGAATTTGTGGTTATCGGAGATGGTAGACGGGAACAGCGGATCTTTCGTCCGGGGTATCTGAATTCCGGACGGTTCAGTTATCACGGCGGACTGCTTGTCTGGGATGAGTGGATCCCGGATACCAGGTGGAGCAACAGAAATTTTTCTGTTATCAGGCTTTATGACATGGAGCGAAAACAGGTGAAGAGTTTGGGCAGGAAAACCAGGTATTATTCTCCTGCAATCTCCGGCGGTGGTGACCGGATCGCTGTGGTGGAGCAACGGAATGATCACACCTTTCATCTGGTCTTACTGGACCTGCAGGGCCGGATGGTCAGCACTGTAAGCTCCCCGGATGGCGTGTTCATGCAACACCCTGAATGGATGGCCAACGATACTGCCCTGGTCGTTACAGTAAACAATCAAAAAGGGGAGTCACTGTATAAGTATTCCATCAAGGATGAGGAGTGGAGCCCGCTGTTTCATGCGGGATATCATGATATCTCTTTTCCGATGGTTGAAGAAAATCATATCTATTTCAATTCCACCTTTTCCGGAATTGACAATATCTACCGGTACAACCTGACAGATGGATCACTGTTTCGTGTGACGGAGGCAGCATTTGGTGCATTCGAACCTTCTGTTTCTGGTAAGCAGCTCTATTTTAGTGATTACCATGCAGATGGTTACCGTGCAGTCTCCATGTCCCTCCGCCCTGAAAATTTCAGGGAGGTGACTGTTTCCGGATTTCCGGCAGAACAGCAGGATGCGCAACCAACCCAACGGGAAAGGGAGATCATTGATGGAGCAACAGATGCTCCCGCCGGGGAATATACTTCCCGTCCCTACAGAAAATTTTTTAATGCCATCAATATTCATTCCTGGCTGCCACTCTATTTTGATTATATGAACCCTGAAGCAGCACTGACCCCTGAACAATTTCCCGTTAGCGCAGGCGCAACAATACTAACCCAGAACCTGCTGAGTACCGTGACAGGAATGATGGGTTATGAATACAGGGACAAGATGCATTTCCTTCATTCTGGTTTGCGGTTGAAGGGCCGTTTGCCGGTGTTTGATATAAGCCTTAATTACGGCGGTCCTCCGCAGGTCTACAGTATGAATAATACAGCGCCGGAACCTCCGCTGCCGGGTCGGCTGACATTCATCACGAACAGCCATATACCCCTGCGGCTGAATACGGGTAAATTTATTACGTATGTGCAGCCTTTTGTTTCCTATATGTATGCATCAGATATCTATCCCAATGAGCAGCAGACTGATTATGAAACAGGTAACCACACCCTTTATTACAGGTTGTTCATGAGTACATATCTGCGCATGGGCAGGAAGGATATTATTCCCAGACTGGGTTTTGTGGCCTATGCCGGGTATAAACACGCCCCATTTAATGCCCATAACTTTGGAAGCCAGCGCGTTGCCGGTCTTACGCTCTACCTTCCCGGATTATTGAAGCATCAATCTGCCCGCCTGCGTTTAATTTCGCAGAACCATGATCCTGAACGTTACCTGTTCGGCAATGAGATGCCGATGCCGCGTGGGTATAAATATATGACGGGAATGGACATGAAGTTATGGAGTGCAGATTATAATTTTCCCATTGTTTACCCCGACCTGAACCTTGAGGCCATTCTCTATATCAAACGGATTCGGGGGAACCTGTGGATCGACTACCTTAATGGAAAGGATCTGCTCATCGAAAACAGCCATCCACGCTGGCAGGACAGGAACTATACCTCATACGGTGCTGATCTTTTGTTTGATTTCCACCTGTTACGCTTCTTCTTCCCGCTTTCCATGGGAGCGAGGGTCGGTTATTTACCATTGACGGAAGAATGGGTACCGGAGTTGCTATTTACCATCGATGTGAACTAAGAGCTATTTAGTTTCCCGACCGGTACTCCTTGCTAATGGTAAAATAATCATGGTACGGCAGCATGGTCGAACCAACTACGACAGAGGGTTTGATCTTGAGACTTAGCCGGGTAGGCTGACCGCCGGCATCAACCAGGTTGAGTGCAAAATTCAGCATGGTTCGCGGGCTGTCCCCTTCAAGATATTCAAAAAGGTCGGATTCGATTCTGACAGGAACGATGGCGGTGCCACCGTTGGGAAGGATCTCTACCCGCTGTTCGATTTTCCCTGATGAGATCTGCACATCATCAATGAAGGCAATCCACTCAATATGGTTCAATGCTGCTTTGGTGATGCCTGGATTCCTGACCTCGATATTTGCAGTAATCCCGAATGGAAGCCGTTTCTGGAGAAGCTGGGAGGCGACCCGCTGCCCATCCATCAGGGTGAGGTCGCTGAACGACTGTACGCGCATCACATCAATGCCAGCCACAACAGGATCCTGTGCCGAATGAAAGCTGAATTCGCATTTTGACAAGGCGGTCAGCTCCGATAGTATACTGCAACCTGAAAGCAGAGAGGAAAGAAGAACAAGGGTCCATATTTTTTTCATGATCAGGAGTTTTCGTAATGATTTTTTATTTGTCTTATCTTCGTTATGTAAATGTACAATATTTCTTCATTCTGCGGAATGATCCTATTTTTGCATTACCAAATGGCAGATCTCTTTTCATACGGTCCCAGGAATATACGGGAGTTTTTTAAAACGAACCTTGTGGCTGTATTGTATACCATCATGCTTCATTTGGTAATCCTGATCATCCTGGTTATTGTCAAAACAGAGGGATTAAAAAATGACCGTGAGCTGGGGGTGTTGCTCGATTTTACTGAAGAGCAGACACTTGAGGAGTTGCTCAGGGAGGAGCAGATTGAAGTCCCCCCGGAATGGATCGATCAGGTATATGAAGCCCGGGAACAGGCCAGCAACAGGGCAGTGAACCTGGAAGACCGAATAAAGGAGGATATTTCGACAGAAGACTATGTCAATGAGCTGCTTAATGAGTTGGAATCTCAGAAAGATGAAGACTTCCTGGAGAACAGGGAAAAATGGAAGGAGGTCATCTCCTCCTATGTTTACGAAGAGGAGGCTGTAGAACAAAAGCCTGTAGCTGACGAGGAGAAGGAGCCCTTTACCGGACCGACCACCATCACCTATGAATTCCTCGATCAGCCAAAAGACAGAAAACAGCGGATGCTTACCATTCCGGTGTACCGTTGTGAAGGATCAGCCCTTGTGGAAGTGCTGGTCACCGTACGCCGCAATGGTATGGTTGGAGATGTCGAAATCAGCAGTGTACAGTCAGCCGAAAACCCCTCCTGTTTTATTGAAGCGGCTGAAAATGCTGCACGCACTTCTGTTTTTTTCAGTGACTATAAGGGTCCGGAGAAGCAGCGGGCAAAAATCACTTATCAGTTTGTGGCGCAGCATTAAGGCATAGGGCATTTGCTGCTTCTGCAACCCTATCCATGGCATGGTCCTGCATGCACCTGAAGTGTTTTTTCGGACAACGCATTTTTCCCAGCTTCGAGCATGGCCTGCAGCGCAGCCCCTCCACCTGGAAGTTGAGTGAGCCTTCAGCAGGCTGATAGGCGTACATTCCAAATTCGGGGACCGTGTTTCCCCAGATCGTGATGATTTTTTTGTGAAACGCAGCCGCGATGTGCATCATGCCGGTATCGTGGGTGATGATGCACGCTGCCTGCTGAATGAGAGAGGCCGATTGGCTGATGCTCCATTGACCGCATCCGTTCAGGATCTCCCTGCCTGGTAGTGCCCGGATCAGTGATGCAGCTGTGTTTTCGTCTTCCGGGCCACCCACAAGAATCACCGGTTGTTGAAGCTGACGGCAAAGATCAATGAGCTGGTCAGAAGGCAGTTTCTTTGTTGCATGTCCCCCACCAATGGCTATAACAGTGTAGCCGTTGCGGAAAACTTCCGGCAGGGCAGATGGCTTTACAATCGCTTCGGCGGGAATGTAATAGTCCAGACCCTTCCCGTCGTTCTGCACATCAAAAAGCTTCAGGGTGTCCAGGTAACGGTCCACAAGGTGTCTCTCAGGCAGCCGGTCAATCTTGAAATTCACCAGAATCCATTTTTTCAGGTTCAGTTTGTGCACTGTAAAATACATCCGCTTTAGTGCACTTTTAATGTTCATCGAACGCAGGTTGTTCTGCAGGTCGATCACATAGTCAAATCCCTCCTCTTTCAAGGCAGCAACAGTCTTTCCCTGGTTGTCGGACAATTGATGAATCTTATCGATATACGGATTTGCCTTCAGGATCTCTGCATATCCCGGTTTGGTGAGATAGTGTACTTCAGCATGCTCCACCTGGTTTTTCAGGCAGCGCACTACCGGGGTGGTAAGCACGATATCACCAATGGAGCTGAAACGGATGACCAGGAATTTTACCATTACTGAAGGTCCTTGAAAAAGAGGAGAATGTTAAACCAGTATTCACTGCTGGAGGGGTTGGAGGGAAGCAGGGCCTGTGTGCCCCGTTCACCAGGTGATTGATCGGGGGCAAACAGGATTATATTCGTATTATTCACTTTCGTGGTGAGCTGCTCCATATAAGGGAATTCTTCTTTGGTTGCAGTAATAAGTACAGGCTTCTGCAGTCCGGCAATCGTGTCCTCTACACTTAGTAATGGCTGAAAGAATTCGCCCGGGCTGAGCGCGATCACGGCATGTACAGTCTCCTGCTCTTTCGCTGCTTTCAGGGCGAGTGAAGCGTTGGCCCCGGCTCCCAGGAGGACGACCCTTTTTCCGGACTTGCGGTATGCATGGTTTACAGAAGCAAGGATGTCCTGTTCTACCGCATGCCTGTTGCGGCTGACGCCCAATTCCCTGCTCCGTACAGCCGTTTCGTTGCTGGTAAAATTGGCATTTCCGCCATTTCGCAGATCAGGTACCAGGCAGTTAAAGTTCATCTTTTGAAAGCGGTGAACGATTTCGGTAAATTCTCCCCTGCTGGACCCCTGTTCATGCAGAAGGATCAGGTAGGGTAGGGTGTCTGACTGAAAATATTCATCGGCAGTGATCAGCAGGCTATCGCCTGATGGATACGTAATCACTGAATGTTCAGGTTGTGCAAAGGCGATCACGCCGGACCACATAAAGAGTGCGGCAATGATCAGGTGCCGAGCGGAAAAACAGCATTGGACGACCCTATTTTGCGTTTTCAGCAAGTACAATGATCTTGTTGTTTTTTACTTCAACCACACCCCCGTCAACTTCAAAAGTGCGCTGTTCTTTATCAGTGACCATAATGCGGATCACCCCCTTTTCCAGCGTGGAGATGATGGGTGCATGATTGTTTAGAATCTGGAATGGTCCTTTTGATCCGGGCACACGCAGGCTGATCACTTCTCCTGAAAAGAGGTTTTTATCCGGTGATATGATTTCCAGCAACATGGTTCTTATCCTGTATGATTATATCATTGATTATTTGGATTCGGCCAGCAGCCGTTTCCCTTTTTCTATCGCATCTTCAATGGTGCCCACCAGGTTGAAAGCCGCTTCCGGGTATTCGTCCACCTCTCCGTCCATGATCATGTTGAATCCCTTGATGGAATCCTCTATCGTAACAAACACCCCTTCCAGTCCTGTAAACTGTGAAGCCACGTGGAACGGCTGTGAAAGGAACCGTTGCACCCTCCTTGCGCGGTGCACAATAAGCTTGTCCTCTTCTGAAAGCTCATCCATACCGAGGATGGCGATGATGTCCTGTAGTTCATTGTATCGCTGCAACAGCATTTTGATACGCTGCGCCGTTTGGTAATGCTCTTTCCCCACGACCTCTTCCGTAAGGATCCGTGAACTGGAATCGAGCGGGTCGACAGCAGGGTAGATCCCCAGGGAGGCAATCTTCCTGTTCAGTACCGTGGTGGCATCCAGGTGGGCGAATGTTGTGGCAGGTGCCGGGTCGGTCAGGTCATCCGCAGGAACATAAATGGCCTGTACGGAGGTGATGGATCCGTTCTTCGTTGAGGTAATACGTTCCTGCAACAGCCCCATTTCTGTTGCCAGTGTTGGCTGGTAGCCCACTGCTGAAGGCATTCTTCCCAGCAGCGCGGATACTTCCGAACCTGCCTGGGTGAACCGGAAGATGTTGTCCACGAAAAAGAGGATGTCTTTCCCTCCTCCCTCTTCGCCCGCACCATCCCGGAACGATTCGGCTACTGTAAGCCCCGACAGGGCTACGGTGGCACGGGCACCCGGTGGTTCATTCATCTGACCGAACACGAGGGTTGCCTGTGATTCCTTAAGGAGTTCATGATCGATCTTGTCCAGGTCCCACGAACCCGCTTCCATGGATTTCTCAAATTCTTTTCCATATTTGATCACACCCGATTCGATCATCTCCCTCAGCAAGTCGTTCCCTTCACGCGTTCTTTCACCCACGCCGGCAAATACAGACATACCGGAATATTTTTTGGCAATATTATCGATCAACTCCATAATCAGTACCGTCTTTCCAACACCGGCACCGCCGAATAGCCCAATCTTTCCTCCCTTGGCATAGGGTTCCAGCAGGTCGATCACCTTGATCCCGGTGGAGAGAACCTCAGTTTCTGTGGAAAGGTCATTGAATTCCGGAGGTTCATTGTGGATCGGGTAGCCATCAGTAGCTGTGATCTTTCCGATCCCGTCGATGGCTTCCCCTACAACGTTCAGCAGGCGACCCTTGATCTGCTCGCCATAGGGCATCCTGATGTCAGATCCGGTAGCGACAACTTCCATTCCCCGCTCCAGTCCATCGGTGGAATCCATGGCGATGGCACGAATAGAATGCTCTCCGATATGCTGTTGACATTCAATGATGAGCACTGAACCGTCTTCACGGGTGATCTCGAGCGCCTGGTGAATTTCCGGTGGCTTTTGACCGGATTCTTCAAAACTTACATCAACCACAGGACCGATGATCTGAATAATTTTTCCTTTTTGTGACATGGATGATCTGTTTAAATAGCTTTTTGATTAGTGAAAGCAACAAATTTAGTATTTTTTGTCTCATAATCATAGGCTCTCGTCAAAGCTTCTTTCATTCAGAGACATATTTTTTTACATTTGTCCGGGTGAAGATGTACCATGCCTCCAAACATGATGCACATGTAAGTTATATTTGCTGTCAGAATGGAGCAACCGGGGATGCGGGTGAGCATAGTAAATGCAATGCATGTCTTTGATTGTTGATATTGTTCAAAAATGAGAAAACTGCTTTTTATTACAGGGATGGTACTGCTGACTGCTGCATCAGTAACCGCCCAGCCGGAACGCATCGGTGCCGGGCTGACTTTTGCAACGAAAAAAAGGCTCGACAACGGGGGTCTTACCGGAAACCCCGGAGTCAATATCAGAACCTGGATCCCGCTGGATAAAAGGCTGATTTTTCATTTGGTGCCTTCTGTGACGGTTTTTAATCCGCTTGAGAACAGCGGAACCTATTATATCTCCAATACATACATGTTTTTTGGTGATCTCGACCTTCAGGCAAGGTTGCTGCATGACCAGACGCTGAAGCTGGTGGCCCTGGCCGGGGTGAATTATACCCATATTATTTCAAACAATGAAATGCTGATCTCATTGCCCGATCCTCCTCAAGACCAAAACATCTCAGGATTTGGCCCTTCACTGGGCACTGCACTCGAGATGCGGA
>JAGYMF010000070.1 GCA_018400695.1 Bacteroidales bacterium
CCATTTTCAGCACTCGGTCATGTTACAAAGCAGGAGCTGAGGATCGACGACAGCAGCTATGGGTTTATTACCGATTATACACGTGACTTCGAAAATGCACTAAGTAAGCTCCTGGAATAGTTTAGAGTTTAGAGTTTAGAGTTGAGGAGTTGAGAGTTTAGAGAGTTGAGAGTTTAGGGATAGTCAGGATACTTCAGCAACTCTCAACTCTCAACTCCTCAACTCCTCAACTCTCAACTCTCAACACTAATTGCTATCTTCGTACCGTTCATTAGTTATGCAAAGATCAACCATCATACTATTTCTTTTCCTGCTGAGTGCAGGACTGCATGCCCAGGTTGAAAGACCGCGAAACCTTCCTGCGTTCGACTATAAGACGCTGCATTGGGGGTTTACCGTGGGACTGAACTCCATGGATTTTGCCGTTAACCGCAACCTGGCAGCGCCAGGTTATGTCCATGCTGATGTGATCGGGTTTCAGCCTGCCGGCTTCCAGGTCAATGTGGTATCAGACCTCCGGCTGTCGGATTTCTGGAATCTTCGTTTCCTGCCGGGACTTAACCTCGGATCCAGACAGTTCATCTATTTCGATCCCGACGACACCTGGAAAAGGGTACTTTTGCCTTCACCAGGCGATGATACGAATCCTTATGCGATGACCGTGCAGTCCAGTTTTCTCGATTTCCCCCTGCTGCTCAAATACCGTTCAGTACGTGTAAACAATTACCGGCCGTATGTGATCGGGGGTATCAGTTACAGGCTGGACATGTCGGCCAGGGGTGTCCGCGGCTCTTTTGCCAGCAATGATAGTGATAACCTGATCCTGCTGAAAAAGAGTGATCTTTACCTGGAGGTAGGTTTCGGGATTGACCAGTACCTGAAGTATTTTAAATATTCCACTGAGCTCAAGCTGGCTATGGGGCTTCGGAATATGATTGTAGAGGATGCCTTCAAGGACAGTGATAGACAGTATGTGGAATCGATCAGCGGACTCCGGTCTTTTCTTGTGATGCTAAACTTTCATTTTGAATAGGAGGCTATCGTTGCCTTCGTCGAAGTTCTGAACACATCACCGCTACTGATGAGGCCACATTCAACGATTCACTTCCTGACATGCCTGGCGGGTGGTCGGGAATCCTGATTTTTGTTCTGAAAAAACCTTCATATCCTGGTTCAATCCCTGACGATTCGTTACCGAAAACAATCAGCGCAGGCGTCTTAACCTGCGTGTCGAAAAGATCTTCTCCGTCCATCATGGTCCCATAGACCGGAACATTCATCCTGCGGGCATGCTGGAAGAGATCACTGAGGTCTTGATAGTGTGTGTTTACATGCATAACGCTGCCCATGGAGGCCTGCACAACTTTGTTGTTATAATTGTCCACACTGTCTGGACTGCAAATGATGTTCCCGATTCCGAACCAGTCAGCTGTTCGTATCACCGTTCCAAGATTTCCAGGATCGCGTATCCTGTCAAAAACAAGGGTGATATCCTTCTTCAGTATCTCATAGCTGAAGGAGGTTGGAGGAATGCGGACTACTGCAATTGCATCAGGCGGGGTTTGCAGTGAAGTGAGTTTCCCGATCTCCTCTGATGCAGATACAACCATTTTTTTTGTCAGCTCACCAGTTCGCCCCGACCATTTATCCATCCAGCTTTCAGAACCGCAGATAAGGAGGGTGTTTTCCATGTTTAATTCACCCGTATGCATCAGATCGCTAACGATCTTATCTCCTTCAATTACGAAAAGGCGATGCTTCTCCCGTTGCTTTTTCTGCTGCAGGGAACGGATCATTTTTTTTTGACTGTCAGATAACATGGGGCAAAGATAGGACATTCGGAATGACATCTACCGGTGAAAAGTCTTTATTGTTTATCAGTTACGATATTCACTGCTGTTATGTACACCATAAATTTGTATTTTTGTTGCAAATGAACTGACGGATTATGCAGCTCTGTTGCATCAGATAATAATTGAGAATCATTGACCAGGTATAAGTTATTCATACATTTTTTGTTCTCCGCAGCAGTTGCCTTGCTTATGGGGTCCTGCAATTCTACCAGGTACCTGGAGGAGGGAGAATATTTGCTTGACGGATACGAGGTGGAGTACAGCAAAAGCCCCATTCCCAGGGATGAGTTCAGGAATTATATTAAGCAGAAACCGAACAAGGAGTTTCTAGGATGGAAATTCTGGCTGCATCTTTACAATCTTTCCGGTGAAGATGTAAGCAAAGGGTTGAATCGCTGGCTGAGAAGAATCGGAGAGCCCCCTGTGGTGTTCAGCGATGACCTGATGGATAATTCCTCCCAGCAGCTTGAAATGTTTCTTTTTAATAAAGGATATTTCAATGCAACGGTGAAAGATAGCGCGGTGATCAAAAAGCAGAAGGCTGAGGTGATTTACCGTATCGATCCGGGAGAACCCTATTACATCAGGAAGGTGGATTACGATTTTCCGGATGCTGATCTGGCCGAATATGTGTTGGCGGACTCGACTCAGCGATTGCTGAAGCCTGGTACACAGTATGATGTTGATAAATTCCAGGCAGAGAATGCACGGATCGAAAACATCCTGCGGGACAATGGATACTTTAATTTTACGAGAGATTTTATCTATTACGAAGTTGACAGTGCATTGGACAACCGCTATGTCGACGTAACCATGGGCATCAATAACTACCTCCGCAAGGACAGTCTGGGTGGTACTGTTCGGGAAAAGCATCCCACCTACTGGATCAGGAATGTCTTTATGAAAACCAGTTCAGAGCTGTCCGGACTTGGCGGGAATGGGGTCAGTGAGCAAATAGATTCAGTTCAGTATGAAAATGTCTATGTGATTGGCAGTCCTGATGTCCATATCAAACACCAACTTATAACACAGAAAAATTATATTATACCGGACGAACTGTATAATGCCAGGAGGGTTCAGCAGACATACCGGAACCTGACATCTCTGAGCGCCTTCAGACTGGTGGATATCAACTTTAAGGTCGTGGATCAGGATTCGGGTCTTCTGGATTGTCAGATACAAATGTTGCCTGCTGTTCATCAGGCCTTTACGGGGGGGGTAGAGGGCACAACTTCGGGAGGGAATATCGGAGCAGCGGGGAACCTGAATTATCAGCACAGAAACCTGTTCGGGGGATCGGAAAAATTTGATCTTACCTTCCTTGGTGCCATTGAGACACTGCCTGAGAACCCGGATAAGCCGGACGACCGGTTGGGTACCATGCAGGAGCTTGGCGTGGAGGCCAGACTAAATTTCCCTCAGTTTCTGCTGCCGTTCAGAACGGATCAATTTATCAGGAAGTACAATCCCGAAACCAACCTCAATCTTGCATACAATTATCAGAAGCGCCCGGATTATACACGATCAACTTTCAGGGGAAGTTTTGGCTACCGGTGGCGGGGCAACAGGTATGTTACCCATTCGGTTTTTCCGGTAGATATCAGCCTGATCAATACGCCATTTCTGGATGAGGATTTCAGCAACTGGTTGGAAGGCACCTATCTCTACTACAGCTATCTTCCGCATTTCATTACTGACCAACGTTACAGAATGGTTTATACAAATCAGAATTTAAATAAAAATGTTGATTTTCAGTATGTCCGTTTCGGGTTGGAAACAGCCGGGAACCTAATGTATGGGTTTTATCAACTTTTCGGATCACCCGAAAATGATGCAGTACTAAGCTTGTTTGGTGTGGATTATGCACAATATGTAAGAGCAGACCTCGATGTCAGACACTATGACTATCTTGGTGAAAACAGCAGCATGGTATACCGTGGATTCCTGGGGATGGCGCTGCCATATCTCAATTCGACTGCAATCCCATTTGAGAAGCAGTTTTTCGGAGGTGGGGCCAACAGTCTAAGGGCCTGGCGTGTAAAAACCCTGGGACCAGGGTCATTTGAGGGGGATAGATATCCTAACCAGACTGCCGACCTGAAGATTGAAGCGAATATTGAATACAGGTTTGGCCTTTTCTGGAAGCTTGACGGGGCGCTTTTTGTCGATGCAGGAAACATCTGGTCTTTGTCGGCCGAGGATGACCGTGAGGGAGCGACCTTTGACCTGCAACGTTTCTACAAGGAATTTGCAGTCGGTGCAGGATTTGGTTTTCGGTTTGATTTCAACTTTTTTGTTTTTAGAATTGACCTCGGGGTTCCCCTGGTCGATCCTTCCTATCCCGAAGGAGCGCGATGGGTTCCTGCAAATAATGATCTGAAATGGAACGATCTTGGTTATAATTTTGCCATAGGTTACCCGTTTTAGTGATATTTTTTATTTAATTTTGTGGTGCAATTACGCAAATCAATTTATTTTATCTTATCATGACTAAAAGAATTTTAGACGTTATCAAGCCTGGTGTAGTAACGGGCGATGATTACCAGAAGCTTCTGGCGATCGCAAAGAAAAATCAATTTGCACTCCCGGCAGTTAATGTTGTCGGAACCAATACTGTGAATGCAGTGATCGAAGCCGCCAAGGTGGTAAATTCCCCTGTGATGATCCAGTTTTCAAATGGTGGTGGAGTTTTTTATGCAGGGAAGGGACTCTCCAATGAGAACCAGCAGGCGGCCATAGCCGGATCGGTTTCAGGTGCGAAACACGTTCATATGATGGCTGAATTATACGGAGTACCTGTGGTACTTCATACTGATCACGCTGCAAAAAAGTTACTTCCGTGGATTGATGGTTTGCTCGATGCTGGAGAGATGCATTTTAAAGAAACGGGGAAGCCATTGTTCAGTTCACACATGCTCGACCTTTCGGAAGAGACCCTGGAGGAGAATATTGCGATCTGTAAGGATTACCTGGCAAGAATGGATAAAATCGGGATGACGCTGGAAATTGAACTTGGTGTTACCGGTGGTGAAGAAGATGGTGTGGATAATACAGGCATGGATTCATCGCTTCTATATACACAACCTGAAGAGGTGGCCTATGCATATGAAGAGTTAAGCAAGGTGAGTAATCGTTTCACCATTGCTGCATCCTTTGGTAATGTGCACGGTGTGTATAAGCCAGGTAATGTTAAGCTTACACCAAAGATCCTTGATGATTCACAGAAATATATACAGAAGAAATTTGGTACAGGAGAGAAACCTGTGGATTTTGTATTCCACGGTGGTTCCGGCTCAACGAACGCTGAGATCAGGGAGGCGATCAGCTACGGAGTAATCAAGATGAATATCGATACAGATACGCAATGGGCATTCTGGGATGGCGTTCGCGCCTATGAGGCGGCCAACCATGATTACTTGCAGGGACAGATTGGCAATCCGGAGGGTGATGAAAAACCAAATAAGAAGAAATATGATCCCCGCGTATGGCTGAGAGAAGGAGAGAAAGCAACAATCGAGAGATTGAAAGTTGCATTTGAGGACCTGAACTGTCTGGACAGGTTATAGGATTTTCATGAATTTCTGCATAAAGGCGTTCTGATAAAGGGCGCCTTTTTGTTTTTTTATTATCATTGTCATCATTTTTTAATTTGATCATACCAATTACCTTATGAATACCGGAAGTTCCTTACCACGCGACAGCTTTTCAACAAAATTCGGTGTAATTGCCGCAGCTGCCGGTTCGGCCATCGGACTTGGAAATATCTGGCGCTTCCCTTATGAAACAGGAGTGAACGGTGGTGGTGCTTTCCTTGTGATTTACCTCCTTTGTATCCTGATCATCGGTCTTCCGGTAATGATCTCTGAATTTCTGATTGGCAGGTCTGCACAGCGAAACCCTTATGGAGCATTTAAACTGCTGGCACCAGGGAAGCCCTGGTACCTGATCGGACTGATGGGGGTGCTCGCTGCATTCATGATATTGGCATTTTATACAGTGGTTGCCGGCTGGACACTTGAATATATCTACCAGTCTTTTATGGGCTCCCTCAAAGGCAAAGACCCCGTTCAGCTGAAGCAGATGTTCGATAATTTCAGGTATGATTCCTACCGGCCAGTGCTCTGGTTTGCTATATTCATTATTCTTACCGGCTGGGTTGTTATTGCAGGTATTAAAAACGGGATTGAAAAGTATACCAAGATTTTGATGCCCTTGTTGCTATTGATGCTGATCTCCATGGCTGTGTATGTGCTTACACTTCCGGGAGCATCCGCCGGACTCGAATTCCTCTTTAAGCCCGATTTTAGTAAGATTACCCCCGAAGTGATTCTTAAGGCCCTGGGACAGGCTTTCTTTTCACTAAGTATAGGTATGGGCACACTCATAACTTATGGTTCTTATATTAAGAAGAAGGAGAATCTCAGTGGAACGGCATTGTCAGTTGTTGGCTTCGATACCTTTATTGCCGTGCTGGCTGGTATTGCAATTTTCCCCGCCATTTTTGCCCTTACAAGCGTAGAGAATTTTGATGTTACCAGGCTGGCCGACGAGGGACTTGTGTTTATTACACTGCCCAGTATCCTGTATAGTGTTCCCGGCGGACAGATCCTCTCGACCATGTTTTTTATCCTGCTGGCTGTCGCAGCACTTACATCAACCATTTCCGTGCTGGAGGTTATTGTAACCTATTTTGTTGAAGAGCTGAAGCTTGTTCGCCGGAAAGCTACTATCGTAGCGGTTGGATCTGTGTCGGTTCTTGGAGTATTGAGTGTATTGTTTACCGGTGTTTTCAGCTTTCTGAATTTTACATCGGCCAACATCCTGTTGCCGCTGGGTGGATTTTTCATTGTTCTTTTTGTAGGGTGGTTTCTCTCCCGTAAGGTGACTCAGGATGAGCTTACCAATAACGGTACGGTCAGAGCCAGGATGCTTCCCGTATACCTTTTTCTGGTGAGATTCATTGCCCCCATTGCTATAGCGATTGTGTTTTTATATGGTCTGCTGAATTAGTTCCGATAAATTGCTCCTTCGGTATATAAACCGGTAAAGGAGTTGCTCATGCCAAGGTTGATTCGTGAGATTTTTTTCCTGCGAAGAGGGGAACGTCGTGCATTGGTGTTTATCATGGTTCTGCTGTCATTTACAGTTGCGGTGAGGGTAAAGGTGGAAAGCAGAATGGTTCAGGAACATCGTGCCGACACATCCTTTTACGGGTCTATGAGGAAATTGAAGGGAGAACTTGCGCAGATTATGGAGCAGGAAGCGGCCAGCCGTGAACAGAAAGGAAGCGTATATGAAGAACAGCATAAAAAGTCTGTTGAAGAGGAGGTGAAGATTACGCCGTTTCCTTTTAATCCTAATACAGTCCCAGAAGATTCCCTTCAAATGATGAACCTGTCCGGATTCGTGACCGGAAATCTTATTCGCTACAGGAACGCGGGAGGAACCTTTCGCAAGGCAGAAGACCTGCAGAGGATTTATGGAATGGATTCAGCAACTTATGTTAAACTCGCTCCTTATATCCGCATACGGGCACCCCTTTTACAGGATTTTCATCAGGAAAAACGCACATGGGACGCTGTTCCAGTGATCGGTTTAAACAGTGCCGATTCGGTCCTTTTGATGAAGATTCCGGGTATCGGACCTTCATATTCGAGCAGAATTATTAAATACAGGGAGATGCTCGGAGGGTACCATGATGCCCGGCAACTCTGGGAGGTATATGGAATGGATTCAGTGCGTTTTAAAGCCCTCGAACAGTATTGTGTGCTGGATACGCAAAATATAAAACGAATTGAGCTGAACAACGCTTCCTTCAGGGACCTGATATCTCATCCATATATTAGTCGTTCTGAAACATACGCCATCCTGCAATACCTTGATTTTGCTGACAGTATAGCAAGTATAGAAGAGCTTTTACGTAATCAAATCATTGAAGAAGAAAGGCTTACAAGAGTGGCCCCATACCTGTGTATTGGGAAGGATCAGGATTAGTTCTTTTTTCTATTGATTTACATCTAAGAATTGCCTATTTTTATTGTTGAATTGTCATGACAAGTCTAAATCCAAAAAGTAACTTGAAACTCCTGGCGCATTATTTTTCCAAAAAAAACCTTAAACTGTTGAAAATACGGAATTGAATTTCTACATTTGCGGCTCATTTCTAAAAAGAAAAATTCTATGATAGTTATTCCTGTTAAAGAAGGAGAAAACATCGAAAGGTCGCTCAAGAAGTTTAAGAGAAAGTTTGAGAAGACAGGTGTGGTGAAGGAACTGCGTAACAGGCAGGCGTTTACGAAGCCCTCCATTGAGAAAAGACAGCAGAAGCTGAAGGCAATTTATGTGCAGAAGCTGCAGAGGGAAGAAGATTAGTTGCACAGGATTTGGGCAGTCTTAGCTGGATGAAACTGCCTATGACCGGAACAGATCATTTTCTTGCATATCTGCGTACTGAGAAACGGTATTCGGAGAACACGCTGATTTCTTATCAAAAGGACCTTGAGCAGTACCATGCTTTCTGTCATGAAAATGGCAAAGAGGGCATGGATTTGTTTTTTAAGACAATCAGGAACTGGGTAGTTTCTATGATGGAACAGGAGCATGCACCCAGAACCATCCACCGAAAGCTTTCATCATTGAGATCATACTGTAAATTCCTGATCAGGATCGGAGAGCTCGAATCTGATCCGGTTGAAAAGGTCCTGAAGCCCAAAATGAACAAGCGGTTGCCACAATTTGTAGACGTAAAGGGGATGAATCATCTGCTGGACCAGTATGATTTTGGAGATGATTATTTTGGTGTAAGAAATAGGCTGGTAATCAATCTCTTATACCAGACTGGCATGCGGAGAAGTGAGCTGATCGGATTGAAGTGCTCCTCCGTGGATATGGGGCAGGGAATGGTCAAAGTTTTGGGAAAGAGGAGCAAGGAACGTATTATTCCACTTGGCAGAGACCTTGGCGTGGAGATTGATCGTTACCTGGTTCAGAGGGACAAGGCGTTTCCTGACGCCGGCGATGCACTCTTCCTGTCTGCTAAGGGACTTCCGGCATATCCCCAACTGGTCTATCGTATAGTCAGCAAATATATAGGGTTGGTTACGACACTGGAGAAGACCAGTCCGCATATTCTCCGGCATACTTTTGCAACCCATATGCTGAACAATGGTGCAGATATCAATGCGATTAAGGAGTTGCTTGGGCATGCCAGTTTGTCGGCAACCCAGGTATACACGCACAATTCATTTGAAAAATTAAAATCAATTTATAACCAGGCTCACCCCAGAGCATAAAAACAAGGAGGTGATTATGAACGTGAAAATCCATTCAGTTAAGTTCGATGCAGATGTCAAACTTTTAGCGTTTATTGAGGATCTGTCACACCAATAATCACCTTGATGACCAT